>JAYUBA010000797.1:0-5413 GCA_043741075.1 Frigoriglobus sp. | reverse complement strand
CCCCCTCAAGGGGGGAGGTCAAAGCCAGAACCAATACGCCGGTCACGGCTCCAGCTTCACTTCGGGGTCGAGCGCCTGAATGCGGCGGCGGTCGGCGGGGTCGCCCAGCGCTTGCAGGAAGTGAACGATGTCCCATATCTTGTCCGGCGTGCCGGGCGCGGCCGTCGTCACCTTGTCGTGGAACGCGGTCATGCCGGCCGGGCTGATGCCGCCGTAGATGCGGGCGTACAGGGCGTCGCCCGTGCGCCCGCCGCGGTACACGCCGAGCGTCAGGTTGCGCGGCTGCACCACGGTGCCCCACGCGTCCCACTTCAGTTGCGGCACGCGGCCGTAGTTCGCGTGGCAACTGGCGCACCCGAACTCGGACGAGTTGTACAGCTTGAACCCGCGGACCGCGGACTTCAGCCGCTCCGGTTCGGCCGCGAACGGCTCCGGCGGGACCGGGATCGCGTGCCGCGCCGCGACGCCCCAGTTCAGCAGCACCCACAGTTCGTTCTGCACGAACAGCCAGTCCAGTTCGCCGCCGACGTAATCCGGTGTCTCGTCGGTGTACTTCCCCACGTTCGCGACCTTCGCCAGCGTCGCGAACTCCGTCTCGCCGCGGACGCTCAGGTGGATCACGTAGCTCACCGCGTCCTCCACCTCCTGCTCCGTGAGGCTCGGGAACGCGGGCATGATGGTGCCCTCGATGCCGTTGCGGACGACGCGTATCAGGTCCGCGCGGCGGGCCTTCCCGCCGGCACCCAGACCCTTCTTCGGGAGGTTCGGCGGCGGGAATGCGGTCACGTACTTGAACACGCCCTGGCGGTAGTCGCGCGGCATCGGGCCGGCTTCGACCGCGTGCGCCGGATCGCCCGCCCCGTTCGCGCCGTGGCACGGCATGCACCACCGGCGGTACACGGTCGTCCCGCGGGCCAACGTGTCGTCGTCGAGCTTCAGTTCCGCTTTCGCCGCGGTCGCGGCTTCCCAGTCCGCCTTCCACGCCTCCCATTTGAAGGAGGACAGCCGCGCCTTCGCCGCCTTCATGGTCGCGCCGAGGGTCGGTTTCTCCGGGTCGAATCGGACGACGGCACTCGCGACCACGGCGTCCCAGTCCGGCACGCGCACCGTCGGCGCGGCGGGCGTGCCGAAGTGCGAATCCACGAGTCGCGTGATCTGGTCCGCCTGGCTCGGCGTGAGGATCGAGGTGTCGGTCGGGTCGAGGACGTTCTTGCCGAGTTGCTTGCGGAGGTCGGCGGCGAGGTCGCGGTCGGGCGTGTTGGGGAACAGCCGCGCGCTGCGCAGCGGCGGGAACCCGGCCGTGTACCACCGCGTCGGCGAGCCTTCCGGAATGGCGATGGCGAGCATGTCCGTTCGCGGCGCGTACCGCGCGGTGAGCTTCGCGGCGGCCGACGGCTCGTCGGCGGTCTTCGCCCCGCCGCACCCGGCGGCGGTGAGGGCCAGCAGTGCGGCGAACGCGAGCGCGGTGCGGGGGTGGATCATGGCGTGTGGCGGGCGAAAAAGTTCACCGGCGGCGCTTGTGCTTCCGGCCGGAATGCCAACAATGAAGCGGGGTCACGTCACGGACCGTCATTCTATGAACCGCACCGTTCGCGCCGCCGCAACCGCTCTCGCTCTGTTCGTCGCCCAGGCCGCGCTCGCCCAACCGGGCGCGCCGCCCGCGCCGGACCCGGCCGCCCTCCGCGGCGCGTCCACGCAGACCCTCAAGCGCCTCGGCGAGGCCGAGCAGAAGTTGCTCGGCGGCAAGGCCGCGGACGCCGCCGACGACCTCCAGCGCCTGCTCGACGAATCCGCCGACGACCTCATCACGCTCGACGGCCGCCAGTACCAACCCGCCCGGTGGGTCGCGCACGCGCTGCTCGCCAAGCTCCCGCCGGACGCGCTGCGCGCCTACCAGGACCGCATCGACCAGCCCGCGAAGAAGCTACTCGACCGGGCGAAGCGGGACCGCGACCCGCGCCCGCTGTGGCACCTGCTCGACCGCTACTTCGTCTCGCGCCCGGCCGACGAGGCGCTTCTGCTACTCGGCGACTTGCAGTTCGAGCGCGGTGAGTTCCGCGCGGCCGAAGCCGGGTGGCGGCGACTCCTCCCCGACGCCGGTGCCGATGTCGTCTACCCCGGCTCGAAGGCGGACGCGGCGCTCGTCCGCGCGCGGATCGCCCTCGCGGTGATCTTCCAGGGCGACGCGGCGCGGGCGAAGTCGGAAGTGGCCGCGTTCAAGGCGAAGCACGCGACCGCCGCGGGCACGCTCGCCGGCCGAACCGGGCCGCTCGCGGAGACGCTTCAGGCGTTCCTCACTTCTCCGCCGAAGCTCCCGCCGGACGCGACCGGCGGCACCGCGTGGCCGACCTACGGCGGCGCACCGGACCGCGCCGGCCGCGTGCCCGGCGGCATCCCGAACGCGTGGCCGTCGCGCCCGACTTGGGAGAAGCCGATCGTCGATGGTCCCGCGTTCGCGCCGCCCGCCCTCGCGCCGCCGGTGCGCCCGCCGTTGGGGCACCCCGTCGTCGTGGGCGACGAGGTGTTCGTCGCGGACGGGATGCGGGTGTACGGCTTCGACCTGCGGAGCGGCGCGAAGACGCGGGAACCGTACACCCCGCGGTTACTGAACGTCGCGCTCGGCGGGCGCACGGATTCCGCGTGTACGCTCACCGCGGCCGGCGGGCTGCTGTACGCGCGGTGCGGGCCGACTTCCGTGCGCGCGCCCGAAGTCGCGAGCGGTAAGCAGGTGTCGGAGTCGGTGATCGTGTGCCTGGAACCGCGCCCCGGCGAGCGGCTGACCGAGTTGTGGCGCGTGCCCCCGCCCGAAGACGAGAAGGTGGCCGCCGCGTGGGAGGGCGCGCCGCTGGTGAGCGGGCGGCGGCTGTGGGCCGTGTACGCGAAGTTCGAGGGGGGCCGCACGGTCCACGTCGCCGCGTGCTACGACCCGGCCGACGCCGAGAAGACGCCCGGCCGCCCCGCGTGGACGGCCGAGTTGTGCGACAGCCCGCTACCGATCGCGGGCGGCGACCGCACCCGGCAGGAGTTGCTCACCCTCGCCGGGCGGCACCTCGTGTTCTGCTCGAATAACGGGGCCGTCGTCGCGGTGGACGCGGTCACCGGGCGGCGCGCGTGGGCCTTCCGCTACTCGCGGTCCCGGAAGTCCGTGAGCGGCGCGACGGGCGACCCGGCCCCGGCGGTGGCGTTCGGCGGGCGCGTGTTCGTCGCCCCGGCCGACGGCGAGTGGGTGTACGCCCTCGACGCGGAAACGGGCAAGCTCGTGTGGGAGTCCGATCGGACCGAGGGCGCGCGGATTCTCGGCGTCGCCCGCGGCCGGCTCGTCGTCACCGTCACCGGCCCGCTGCGCGGCATCCGCGGGCTGAACCTGGACACCGGTTCGTACCGCGAAGACGGCTGGGCGCAGCACAGCGGTGCCGGCATCCTCAGCTACGGGCAGGGGCTGGTGACCGACGACGTAATCGTGTGGCCGTCGCGCGAGGGCCTGTTCTTCCTGCGCCCCGAAGACGGGCGCCCGCTCGCCGCCCCGCTGTACGGCCCGACCCGCGACGCCCACCGCGGTTACTTCGGCCACATCGCCTACGCCGACGGCGTGCTGGTCGTGGTCACGCCCACGCAGGTGCGCGGCTACGTCGCGCAGTCGAAGAAGATCGTCCCGCGGCCGGACCCGCCGCCGCGCGAGCGGTTCGACGCGCTCATCGACCGGGCGGAGGGCGAACTCGCGGCGGGCAACGCGGCCCGCGCGACGGCCGCGCTCGCGGAAGTGGCGACCGGCGATCTTCCCGCGCCGTACCGCGCGTGGGCCGCGGCGCGGATGCTCCAACTTTTGCCGCCCGCGACCGACCTAACCCGGCTCCCGCCGGGCGTGCGGGCCGCGCTCCAACCCGCGCTCCTGAACGAATGGCTTCTCGCGCCCGACGGCGTGCCGGTCACGCTCGACGCGCTCCTTCAGCGGAAGTTCGGCCGCGCGCCGGTACTCGCCTCAGTTCCGGTCGCCGCAACCGCCAAGCCGTGCGCGCCCGGTCTCGCCGCCGACGCCGACATCGACCGCACGCTGAAGTTCCCGCACGCGGTCGCCCCGCTGCGCCCCATCGCGGGCGCGTCGTGTCCGCCGAAGCGACTGTTCGCCGCCGGGCCGCACGTCGTCCTCGCGGTGCCGCTCGACCGGAGCGCCGGAACCGAACACGCACCGGCCGACGCGTTCACGCACGCGGCCGACCTGCGGGACGGCTTCGTCGCGGCCGGGCCGTTCGCGGTCGCCGTATACGGACCCGCCCGCGAAGCCCTGTGGGTGTTCCGCGTGCCGGTCACCGAGCGCCTTCCGGACGGCGCGCCGCCGTTCCGCGTCCGCTGCGATTGCGAACCGGACCGCCCGCACCTTTCTTCCTTCGTCCTGGCCGGGCCGTGGCTCCTCGCGCGCATCGGCGAGCACCACCTGATCGCGCTCGACCTCGACGCGCGACGCGTGGCGTGGGTGCTCGGCGCAACCGGGCGCGCGGGTTACGAGCCGGCCCAGTTCCCCGGCGCGGCGCGGTTCGGCCCGCACTTCGCGGTAAGTGGGCAGTTCGTGGTGGTGCAACTCTCCGACGGCCGCCGTTGGTTCGTGGAGCTGGTCAAGGGCCGCCCGGTGGCGCTCCCCGCGCTCGGCGAACGCACGGCCCGCGTGTGGTGGCCGCACGCCCCGGCGGAGGTCGGCGCTTCCCTCGCGCTCGCCGACGGGCCGGGACTGGTGCGCCTCGTTCAACTCGGCGGTCGGGTGAAGTGGGCGTTCGAGGTGGACCGCGACGACGGGCTGACCGGTGAACCGGCGCAGGTGCGGGCGTGGGACGGCATGGTACTCGTTGCGGTGCGCCGCAACGACGGCGTCGAGATCGAGCGCGTGAACCCCGCCGGCGGCAAGCGGGTGTGGTCGGACCCCGCGTTCGTCGATGCCGACCGCATCGACCTTCTCGCCGCCGACGCGGACGCCGACCGCGCGTACATCCCGGCCGCGAACAAGCTGCTCGCGCTCACGCTCGCGGACGGCAAGCCCGCGTGGGAAGCGGACCTGCCGGACGCCCGCGGCACGCGGGGGTGGGTGGTGCGCGCCGGCAAGACGTGCGTGATCGTATACCCGTCGGAGGCGCTCCCGGCCGAGCCGACGGACGCGGTGTTGGCCCGCCTCGCGCGGTCGTTTCGGGCGGAGCCGTTCGCGTGGCGCCTCCCCGGACTCGCCGCGACGCTGTATGATGCGTGGGTCGATCGCGCGGTGCCGGTGCTGCTGTTCGACCCGGAGACGGGCAAGCGGCTCGCCCGCTTCGACATCCCGGCGCGCGGCCCGGCCGTGACCGTGTGGTTCGACGCGGGTGCCGCCGTGATCGCCACCGGCGACCGCGTGGTGTGGCTCAAATGACTGTTGGCGAACCCGGAGCGTCAG
>JAYUBA010000796.1:0-5421 GCA_043741075.1 Frigoriglobus sp. | reverse complement strand
AAACCTACACCCGGTTGCTGTACCACATCGTGTTCAGCACCAAGAACCGCGAGCCGTGGATCGACCCGATGTGGCGGTCGGATCTTCATGAGTACATCGGCGGCATTGTGCGAAACCGGAAGGGCGAATTGCTCGTGGCCGGCGGCGTCTCGGATCACATTCACCTGCTGCTGAGACTCGCTGCGGATCGGTCCGTCTCGGCCGTGGTTCGCGACATCAAGTCAAACTCATCCGGCTGGCTGCACGAGCGGAACGTGTTGCCGTTCGCGTGGCAGGACGGGTACGGCGCATTCACGCTCAGTCCGTCAGCGATTCCGGGCGTGACGGCATACATCGACAACCAAGAGGAACACCACACACGGGAAACGTTCCGTCACGAGTTCCTGGGTATGCTCACGGCATCTAGCACGCCCTACGATGAAGAGACCTTGTGGGAATGATTTGTTTTCGCCCCGGTAGAGGCCGTCGTCCGTAGCACAGGGCGGAAGCCCTGTGACCGCTGTGTGGTTGGAGAATGAGAAATGACCAAGATCAAAACCGCTATCCTCGGCGGGTCCGGTTACACGGCGGTGGAGCTACTCAAGCTCCTGCTGCGGCACCCCGGCGCGGAGATCGCCGCGATCACGTCGCGGCAGGCCGAACACATCGCGGACCTTCACCCCAGCCTGCTCGGCCGGTTGGATGTGCGGTGCCAGCCGTTCGACGCGGACGCGCTCGCGGCGAAGGGCGTGCAGGTCGCGTTCGGGTGTCTCCCGCACGGCACCAGCATGGAGAGCATCCCGCCGCTTCTGGAACGCGGCATCCGCGTGATCGACCTCAGCGCCGATTACCGGCTGCGCGACGCGACCGTTTACCAGGAGTGGTACAAGGAAACGCACCATGACGCGACGAACCTGGCGCACGCGGTGTACGGGCTGCCGGAGTTTTACGGCGACAAACTCGCCGGCGCGAAGCTGGTGGCGAACCCCGGCTGCTACCCGCAGACCGCGATCCTCGGACTCGCCCCGCTCGTAGCGAACAAGCTGATTGAACTCACGGGCATCATCATCGACAGCAAGAGCGGCGTGAGCGGGGCCGGGCGCACGCCGAAGCTGAACTTCCACTTCCCCGAGTGCAACGAGAGCGTCAGCGCGTACGCGGTCGGCACGCACCGGCACACGCCGGAGATCGAACAAGTTCTCTCGGACATGGCGGGGGAAGTGGTGTCGGTGATCTTCACGCCGCACCTCATGCCGATGGACCGTGGCATCCTCAGCACGATCTACGCGACGCCCACGCGGGCCGTCACCGAACCGGAACTGACGGAACTGTATCGAAGCTACTACGCGGGCAAGCCGTTCGTGCGCGTGCGAACGAACCCGCCGGCGACGAAGGACACCGTCGGCACGAACTTCCTCGACGTGTGCGTGAAGGTGGTTCGCGGTAAGGTGGTGGTGCTGGCGGCGGAAGACAACCTGATCCGCGGCGCGAGCGGCGTGGCCGTGCAGAACTTCAACCGCATGTTCGGCTTCGACGAGCGCACGGGGCTGATGTGATGCGATCTGGTAGGGCGAGGACGTGGTGAGTTCGCGCGTCCCTTCGGGGACTACGCTATACGAGAGTTATTATGCGAGTGCTGGTAGCCCTCATTGGTGCGTCGGCCTGTTCCCACTTGTGCGCCGCCGAGCCGAAGTTGTCGGCGAAGGTGGAGAAGGTCGCGCCGCCCGACGCGCTCGCGCCGCCGGTGCGGAAGCTCCTCGACGAGCAGGCGCTCGTCGTGCGCGACGGCGACGCCGAGGTGATGACCGTCTGGTTCCGCACGGAGATTCCGGCGAAGGCCACCGCGGAGCAGGTGAAGAACGGCCTCACCTACCGCGAGATCCCCGAAGGCACGCTCGTCGGGGCGGTCCGCTTCCCGGCGAAGTTCACCGACTTCCGCAAGCAGGAGATCGCCGCCGGCGTGTACACGCTCCGGTTCGCCGTGCAACCGGACATCGGCGACCACACCGGCACGTCCCCGCACCCCGACTTCTGCCTCATGTGCCCGGCGAAGGAGGACAAGAGCGCGGACGCCATCGAGAAGAAGAAGCTCATCGAGGTGAGCAGTTTGGTGAACGAAGGCCGGCACCCGGCGGTGCTGCTGATGTGGCCGAACAACGGCAAGGACGCGGGCGTGAAGGTGGTGAGCAAAGGGGACGGCGTGTACGTCGCCACCGTGAAGCGGGCCGTAGCGGCCGGCGAGCAGAAGGCCACGCTCGGCTTCGCGATCACGGTCGCGGGCGCGCGGAAGGAGTAGGGCCGCGCTTCGTTCGTAGTGACCCGCTTCAGCGGGTCTGGCATGGGGAGGACCCGCTGAAGCGGGTCACTACGAACGGTCGCCTACTGCGCCCCCACGCGGGCCTTGGTCGGGCCGGCGGTCGGGCCGGTGTTCGCGGGGAAGCGGAGGAACGTCGCGTCCTCCTCCGGGTTCGGGTTGGGCAGGGCCGGCGCGAACTTCTCCGCCGGTAGGGGCGGGTTGCCCGGTCCGGAAGTGGTGTCGAACAGGTTGTGCTCTCCGGTGAAGCCGGGCACCGCGCCTTGCGCCTTCATCGCTTCCGGCGTGCGGGCGAAGTAATTCAGCGCGACCTTCAGGTCGTACCGGTCACCGGCGGCCACCGGCGCCTCGAACAGGAACCCGACCTGCGCCTGGTAAACCGTGTTGTTGGTAACCGTTCCCCGCGACGCCTTCCCGCCCGGACGGGCGAACGACACGGCCGCGGCCAGGTTGTAGAAGCGGTTGTTGGTCACTTCCAGGTCGAGCGTGGGGCCGTCAACCCGGATCCCGGCCTTGCCCGGCCCCTCGAACCGGCTGTTCTTGATGACGATGAACTTGTTAGTGGCGTCCGTGAAGCCGGACGCGAGCGACACCACCCCGCTCTCGTTGGCCGGCGCGAGCACCAGTCGCACGCGGTCGAGCGCGACCGGGCGGGCCGCGTCGCCGGCCACGTTCTGCAAGTAGAACCCGGAGAGCGTCACGTTGCGCACGGTCACGCCCTCGAACGTCGTGCCCGGCGCGATCCCGCTCATTTTAATTCCACGCTCGACCTGACCCTTGCCGTCGAGTTCCACGTTCTTCAGGCGGAAGTTCTCGACGCTCGGCACGTCCAGCATGGCCTCGCCCTTGGTACCGAAGAACTCGATCACCACGGGCCGGCCGTCCGGAAGGCCGGACTCCACGGTCACGTCTTTGTGCTTGTCCGGCTTCAGTTTGAGCGCCGGCTCGACGATGCGCTCGTCGGCGATGACGATGGTGTCGCCGGCGGCGGCCTTGTCGAGCGCCTGGCGCAGGGTGCGGACGGTGTTCTCGCCCGCCTTGGAGACGATGATCCGGCGACCGGTCGCGGCGCCGGTGCCGCCCGCGCCGGCGTCGCCGTCCTTCTTGTTGAAGAACGCGAAGTACACCCCGGCACCGACGAGCGCGAGCAGCGCCGCGCCCCCGACGGCGAAGAGGATCACCTTCCCCTTGCCGCCGCCCCGGGTCTGTGTGCGGCGCCGAACGCGGGACGGGCGCTCCGCGTCCGGCTCCCCCGCCGGTTCGGGCTTCTGGGTGTCGCCGGCGGCACCGCTCTGCGTCTCGGAACCGAGCGTGGCCCACACCGCGGGGGAGTTCGCCGCGGCCGTCGCGTGCGCCGGGGCCGGGGCCGCGGGGGGCGGGGCCGGGGCCGTGATGATCGCGGTCGGCAGCCCGGCCGACGGCAGCGTCCGCGCGCCCCCGCCGATGAGGGACGCCGGTCCCGGCCCCGCGGACGGGCGCGCCCCACCCTGGCCCCCGGCGACCACCGGGGAGAGCGTCGGCAACTCGCGCTCCGCCGGGGGCGGGATCGGCGTCGCGACCCACCCGGCGAGCGCCGCCATGACCTCGGACGGCGTCCGGTACCGGAGCGCCATGTCCTTCGCCATCATCTTCTCGACCACCGCCGCCACCCCGTCCGGCACCTCGGCGCGGAGCGACTTGAGCGGCCGGGGCGGGCGGTTCTGGTGCCAGATCAGCTTCTGCGCCACCGACCCCTCCGGGAACGGGGGGCTGCCGGTCAGGAGGAAGTAGAAGGTGGCACCGAGCGCGTAGATGTCCGCCCGGATGTCCACCGTGTGACTGTCCATCGCCTGCTCGGGGGCGAGGTAGTCGGCGGTGCCGAGCACGTTCTCGTCGTTCTGCCGGGTCAGGTTGTCGTCCAGGTCGTTGGTCAACCGGGCCAGACCCAGGTCCAGGATCTTCACCACCCCGGACCGGTCGATCAGGATGTTGCCCGGTTTGATGTCGCGGTGGATGATGCCGATCTCGTGCGCGTGCTGGAGGCCGACGGCGGCCCCGTAGATGTAGTGGCACGCGCGGACCGGGTCGAGCGGGCCGAACTTCTTCACCAGGTCCTGGAGGTTGGTGCCGTCCACCCACTCCATGACGAGGAAGTGCAGGTTGTCGTCCTGGTCGATGTCGTAGGCGCGGACGATGTTCGGGTGGTCCACCGCGGCGATGGCGCGGGCCTCGCGGTAGAACCGGTCGAGGCTGGCCCGGTCCTCGGACTTGGGCACCGGCAGCACCTTCACCGCCACGCGCCGCCGCATCAGCTTGTGCTCGCACAGGAACACGGTGCCCATGCCACCGGAGCCGAGCTTCTCCAGCACCTTGTACTTGCCGAGGGTGAACCGCTTGTACTTCCCTTGGAGGAGCTGTTCGGCCTGGAAGTAGGAGAGGAGGGCGTCGCGGACCAGGAATTGGGCGAGTCGGTTGGGGTCGGGGGGGAAGGTCGTGGCGTCGCGCAACTTCTGGACGTACGCCTTGAGGCGCGGCTCGTCCACGAGGTTGCTCTTCTGGAGCAGGTCCAGGAGTTCGTCCGCGGTGGTCGGTGCGGGCATGGGCATCTCCGGCGCGAGACCGGGCGGGGCGAGCGCACCCGGGCGCGTGGACCGCCGTAAGTATAGTGTACCGCCGGACCCGCGGTGCCGGATTCCCGGTTCCGGCGGACGAGCGGTTCGGGTGGTAGCGGTCGGGCCGGTTCCGCGGGTCACTTTGCGTTGGTCACCTTCAACGTTACGTCGGTCTTCGCGTTCGCCCCGCGGACGACGACGCGGGTGGCCGTATTCTCCGGCACGTCCACAACGAAGCTGCCATCCTTGCCCGTCTTCTCGGCCAGCGTCTGGGTTTTACTGGGGGGCGTGTCCAAGCCGTCACTTTCCTTGAATTCTTTGATGAGAGATACACTTACGTCAACTGCGGAGGACGTGAATTCGACTGTGACCTTCTGTGCCTTCGAGATGGCCGGGAGGTCGAGGATCTGCGCCTCTCCGGCGTTCAGAGAATACGTCTTGGACTCGTTCAGTTTCGCGGGGCCGCAGCCGGCGGCGAACAGTAGGGCAGAGGCGACCGCGATGAGGGCGGAACGGGTGCGCATGACACGACCTTTT
>JAYUBA010000795.1:0-1578 GCA_043741075.1 Frigoriglobus sp. | reverse complement strand
CGCCGACGGGTGAGAGGTAAACCTCCGCGCGAGAAAAGGCTTTCGATTGTCCGCGTATGCCAACACCCCTCACCCGTCGGCGAAGCGCCGCCACCCTCTCCCGCAAGGGGAGAGGGCCGGAAGGAATCTGCCGTCGTCGTTCCGGCTCACCTCGCCGCGGGTTCGGCCGCCAGCGGGGCGATCTTCACCGCCAGCGGTTCCACCCAGTGCTTGTGGTCCGCGTCGTAGTACAGGTAGCCGCGGCTCGCCGGCCCGCGGTACTCGCCCGGCACGTCGCACACCAGATCGAGGGTCAGCGCGATCTTTTGCTCCGGGGCCAGTTCCCGCCAGTAGAGGATCAGCTCGCGGCCCCGCGTCTCGAAGTACGCGATCTGCCCCTTCTCGCGCAGGTCGGTCAACTGCTTCATGTCCGTCGGCACCTTCATGCCCGCCGGGACGCCGATGATCGCCACCGTCATCCCCTGACCCTTGTTCTGCTTGTTCTCCAGGGTGAAGTGCAGCGGCACCGTGTCGCCCTCGCCCGCCTCCGCCTTGCCGAGTCGCGTGCCGATCTTCACGGCACACTTCTCGGCGCTCACCGGCGTGCGCGTGGTGAAGGTGTAGCTCAGCGCGAACGGATAGGGCTGCTTCGCGTCGGTCGCGATCTCCACGTCCGTCGCCTCGCCCGCCTTGAAGAAGGCGTCCGCGTTCGGGATGTCGAGGCCGATCACCTCCACGTCCTTCTCGCTGAACTTCCGCACCGCCACTTCCTTGCCGCCGACCAGGAGCTTGATCTCACCGCTCTCGGCCGGGTGCGCGGACTTCTTCGCGAACAGGATGAGCGCCTTCAGCGCCATGATGGTGGACTGCGTGGAGCCGAACCCGCCGTACCCGCCGCGCTGCTGGCTGATCCACTTCGTCGCGTCCTTGATCGCGGTGGCGTACTTCGGGTCGTTCGCGCGGAGCCAGCCGAGCATGGCGATGGCGGTGGTCTCGATCTCCAGGTCGCGCCCGCCGGAGCGGGTGATGCTCGTGACCGCGCCGGTCACCGCCCCGCCCTTCGCGTGCTTGTCCTTGAGGCGGTCGAGCAGCAGGTGCGCGGTCGCGCGGTCGCCGCGGTGGAGCAGCACGTTCGCGGTCAGCGCCACGAAGTACGCGTCCTTGCCGCCGGTCGAGTTCTCGTTCAGCGCCTCGGCCTTGAGCGCCGCGATCTCCTTCGCCAAGTCCATGTTCTCGGCGTTCTCCGGGTCGCTTTCCACCAGCGCCCAGACGATGTACGCGTCGGTCGTGTGCTTGGGCGCGCCGCCGAAGCTGTCGAGGGCGCGGGCGTTCCGCTTGAACCCGCCGGTGCCGTCCTTGCGCGCGAGCAGGTAGTCCTGCGTGCGCTTGATGAGCTGCGGATCGACGGCGTGGACGCGGGCCATGTCCTTGAACTGGAGCAGGCCGTACGCGGTGAGCGCCTCGTGCTGACTGTCGGCCGCGCCGAACCACTCGAACCCGTGCTTCACGCTCATCGGGGTGTCCCGGCACTCGTAGGAGATGAGCCGGCCGTAGCCCCTGTCGAGCAACTCCTTCGCCCGCCGCGCGGCTTCGGGGTTG
>JAYUBA010000794.1:0-5423 GCA_043741075.1 Frigoriglobus sp. | reverse complement strand
GGAGAGGGGCAGAAGGAGCGATCCCGGATGTCGGTCGGTTTGCTAACCCTCAGCGCCCTCTTCGGCTCCCCCCACCTTCTCCTCCGCCGGCTTCTCCTTCTCGCCCTCTTCGTCGAACGCCTTCGTGAGCGGGGAGAGCGCCTTGCGCATGACCTGGCGCATCGTTTCCGTGTCCGGGACGAGGCCCGTGAACAGCTCGATCTGCCGGGCCGCCTGGCGCACGAACATGTCCACGCCGGTGATGGTGTCGCACCCGCGGGCGCGGGCCTCGCGGATCAGGAGCGTCGTCTCCGGGGTGTAGATCGTATCGAACACCGTGGCGCCCGGCTTCAGGATGCTGAAGTGGCACGGGGCCTCGTCCACGTTCGGGTGCATCCCGACCGGGGTGGCGTTGATGAGCACGTCGAACGCCACGTTGTGCCGGGCGTGCCAGTCCACCGCCTTGCACTTCACGTCCTCGGCGAGCTTCTGGGCGCGCTCGTAGGTGCGGCTGGCGATGGTGATCTGCGCCCCCTCGCGGTGCAGCGCGTAGGCGATCGAGCGGGCCACCCCGCCGGCACCGAGGAGCAGCACCGAGAGCTGGCTGAGTTGCGCGACGGGGCCGCCCTTCGCCCGCTCCGAGAGGTGCGCCCGCAGCGAGTCCGTGGCCGCGGCGAAGTCGGTGTTGGCCGCGCTAAACTTGCCGTCGTCGCGCCGCACCAGCGTGTTCGCCGAACCGGTCGCGTGGACGTTCGGCTCGGTCTCGCGGGCCAGCGCCGCCGCCGCCTCCTTGTGCGGGATGGTGACGCTGTACCCGTGCACGGGGATCTGCTCGTAGGCTTCCAGCGCCTGCGGCAGTTGCCCGCGCGGCACCCGGAACGGCAGGTACAGCGCGTCCACCCCCAGCTTCTTGTACATGTGGTTGTGCAACAGCGGGCTGAGGCTGTGCCCGACCGGGTCGCCCACGACGCCGAACACTTTCGTGTCCGCGGTGATCGCCTTCACCGGGTACGTGGTGCGGAACTCGTCGAAGCTGGGCAGCCCCGGCGCGATGCCGCGCTCCTTGTTGAACGCGGCGTAGATCCATGGGGCGCCGAACTTGAGCGCGAGGAACCGCGTCGGCTGGCCGACGTCGCCCGTGCAGAACGCGACCGTCGGCTTCGGCGCGGTGCGCTGGATGTGGAGCACGCGGGCCACGTCGTCGGTCGTGTGCGCGGCGACCGCGATCTTGTACACGTCCGCGTCCTGCTTGAGCATGTTCGCGTAGATGTCGTCCAGGTTCTGCGGCGTCTCGGCGGTGTTGTGGTAGCTGACGATGCGCTTCACCTTGCCGTATCGCGGAACGACGGAGGCGATGTCCGTTTCCAGGTCCACCCACTCGAACGCGTCAGACGTTATGGCCTGGCGGAGGATCATCATCCGCTCTTGCTCGGTACCGTTGTACCGGCCGCCGTCGGCGGGGCGGCGGAGCGTGGCGACCCACGGGCACTGCTTGAGCGGGGCGAGGCGCTTGAAGTCCACGGCCTTGGCGAGGAAGTCGAGCCGCAGCTCGACGAACTTCGCCCCGCGCTTGACCGCCTCTTGGAGTTCGGCCACCACCATCTTGTGGCGGGTCCGACCGATCACCACCAGCACCCGGTCCGACGACATGACCAACCCCCTTCGGGGGAACGTTCAAATTCCAACTCACGAAGCCCAAACAACAAAGTACAACCAACTCCGGCACCGCGTGAGTGCTAACACCCTGAAAAAGGCGAAACCCAAGCCGGGCGGCCTGGGTTTCCGGTCTGCTCTCTTGTTTGAAGTTTGTCCTTCGGGATTTGGAGTTTCCCGAAGGGTCAGACCTTGCTGGCTTCCTTGTACATGACGTGCTTGCGCACGACCGGGTCGAACTTGCGGAGCGAGATGCGCTCCTTGGTGTTGTTGCGGTTCTTCTGGGTGAAGTAGCAGTGGTCGCTGGCCTCGCTCTTCAGCTTGATGGTGCTGCGCGCTTCCTTCGACTTCGCCATGACGGTGCCCTCGGTGGGGTGGTGTGCGTGACCCGGCCGGACCGGGGTAGACAGAAATGATAGCGGCCGGACGCGGAATCGGGGAGGGGTATGTGGCGAACCCGGAGCGTGAGCGACGGGGTGAACCGATGCGCGACCTGAGCCTCAGCGGTTCACCCCGTCGCTGACGCTCCGGGTTCGCCCCGCTGAACGGACTCCTCTGAGCGACTCGGTTTCGGAAACGCCCTTGCTCCCCACCTCGCGCCTCGCTATCTCCGCGACCGAACCTCGCTCTCTCTTCCGTTCGGTGGGTCATGGTCGCTGTGGCCGTGGTTCTGGCGTGCCTCGTCGCGGCGACGGTGGCGGGCCTGGGCTATCTCGTTCCCATGCTCGCCGGGTTGTTCCGCCGGCGCGCACAGCCGCGCGCCCCGACGCACGCGTTCGCGATCCTCATTCCCGCGCACGACGAAGAACACACGCTCCCGGCGGCGCTGCGGAGCCTCGCCGTACTCGACTACCCGCCGGAGTTGGTGCGCGTCTGCGTGGTCGCGGACAACTGCACCGACGGCACCGCGGCCGTCGCCCGGGCCGCCGGAGCGGAGTGCGTCGAACGAACCGACACGGCGAAGCGGGGCAAGGGCTACGCGCTCGCATTCGGGCTGGAACACATGCTGGAAGCCGCGTGCGACGTGGTGCTGATCCTCGACGCGGACTGCGAGCTGAACGCCGACGCGCTCTTGGCGCTCGACGCGATGTTCGCGGTCGGCGCGGACGCGGTACAAGCGGCGGTGCGATCGCGGAACGCGGACGACGGCCCGGCCGGGTTCGTCGCGGCGGTGGGGGCCGCGTTCGACGACGCGACCGCCGCCGGGCGGGACCGCCTCGGTTTCTCGGTCCCGCTCCGCGGCACCGGGATGGCCTTCCGCCGCGATGTGCTGGCGCGCGTGCCGTGGGACGCGTTCGGACTGGTCGAAGACGCGGAGTACGGCACGCGGCTGAAGGCGGCCGGGGTTCGCGTGCGGTACTGCGGCGGCGCGGAAGCGACGTGCGACGCCCCGCCGTCGGTGGCCGACCTGTGCCGCCAGCGCCGCCGCTGGCGCGGGGCGGGTTTGCTCGCGAGCAAGCCGCTGGTGCTCGCGCACCTCGCGCTCACGGTAGTCGCGAGCGCCGCGTGCGGGTTCGTGCTGTGGCCCGCGGCGCTCACGGCGGTGTTCGCGCTCTTGTACCTTCGCGCGATGCTCGCGGTCGGCATCCCGCGGAAGCGTTTCGGCCTGCTTCTCGGCTCGCCGGCGGTGGTGTTCCGCCTCGGCTGGGTGACGCTCGCGGGCTTGGTGCGCCGCAATTCGGTGTGGGAGCGCACGACACGCGTGGGGCGCTCCGCATGACGTTCGCCCGCCGCACGCGGTGGCTGAAGCGGGCCGCGCTCGCCCCGTTCGCGCGAACCCGCTTGCCACTGTCTTGGCCCTCTCCCCTGGCGGGAGAGGGTGGCGGCGCTTCGCCGACGGGTGAGGGGTTCTTCCCTCGAATTCTCCTTACCTTCGACGACGGCCCGCACCCGGTGTACACGCCCGCGGTGCTGGACCGGCTCACGGGGTTCGGCGTCACGGCCGCGTTCTTTCTCGTCGGCAACCGCGTCACCGACCCGGCGCTCGTGAAGCGCATTGCGGACGCCGGGCACGCGCTCGGCAACCACACGTTCGCGCACGCGCTGCCGCGGTGGCGTAACCTCGGCGGATCGGACGTGCGAAAGTGTCAGGCGGTGGTGCCGGGCGCGACGCTCTTCCGCCCGCCGCTCGGCCGGCTGACGCCCGGCCTGTGGCTCGCCGCCCGACGGTTGAAGCTGAAGTGCGTGAACTGGTCGCTGGACAGCGGCGACTGGCGGTGCCGCAGCGAAGCCGACGCGGTGCAGTGTGCGAAGGAAGTGTTGGAGCTGGTGCGCCCCGGCGACATTGTGCTGTTCCACGACGACCACCGCTGGATCGGGCCGATCCTGGATGTGGTGCTGCCGGCGCTCGCCGGCGCTTGTGGATGAATTAACGAGCCGGAAGCGTAAGCGACGGCAAACGTCATCCGTCGCTTACGCTTCCGGCTCGTTGCAAGCCGCGTCACGCCTTCCCAAGTACCAGGTCCACGACCCAGCACCCGCGGACGTGAACCTGATTCGCGTCGCGGCAGTGGTTCAGGAGGTCGTCGTTGTCGCACCCGGCGTCCTGGAGCGCGTCCGCGAGGATCGGCATCGCAGAAAACTCACGCGACTCGTACATCGTGCGGGCGAGTGACACCGCGGTGTCCGTCCGCCACTCCGGGGAGAAGGGGACTGGGCGGAATGGGTTCCCGAAGATGTCACGGAGCGTGGTCGGTCCCCAGTGTTGCATCGTGCTGATGAACTCCATGTCGAACGCGGCGGGATAGGACACTAAGATCAGCCAAGCATTTCGATGCGGGAAATAATCGGACGGAAGACAAGTGAACCTCGCCGCGAAGTGCGCCAGCGCCACAGGGTCGCGCTGTTCTTCCGAAAGTGAGACGCCTTCCCGCAGTTTGTTCAATACGTTGTGCCACTTCGCAAGTGTCGCCGGAGTCAACTGCCCGTCCGCGAATTGGTAGCCACGTTCGATCGCCGGGAGAGCTTTGGGGTGAGTCATCCACTGTGTTAAATTCATCGCACAGGCACACGCAAACAGCCGGAACTTCCTATACCGACGGCGAATCAAATCACATTCAAGCAGCACCGACACATTCGTTCCGGTCTGCCACTCTTCTTCCGTCATCACTGGCCCTCCGGCTTCTTCTTCCGCTTGCGCAGCTCGTCGAGGCGGGCCTTGATCTTCGCCTCGTGGCCGCGGTCGGTCGGCTGATAATACTCCACGTCCGCCGGGATGTACTCCTGATCCACCCAGCCGCCGGCGAAGTCGTGCGCGTACTTATACCCGACCCCGTGGCCGAACTCGTCCTTCGCCCCGCGATAGTGCGAGTCGCGCAGGTGGTCCGGGACCGGCAGCGTGCGGCCCTCCGTCACGTCCTTCGACGCCGCGCCGATTGCCACCGTGCAGGCGTTCGACTTCTGCGCCGTCGCGAGGTAGCACACCGCGTGCGACAGGTTCAACCGGCACTCCGGTAGGCCCACCTTCTCCACCGCGTCCCACGCGGCGTTCGCCAGCACCAGCCCAAAAGGGTCGGCGTTGCCCACGTCCTCCGACGCGAAGATCACCAACCGCCGGGCCACGAACCGCGGGTCTTCGCCGCCTTCGAGCATCCGCGCCATCCAGTACAGCGCCGCGTCCGGGTCGTTCCCGCGCAGGCTCTTGATGAACGCCGACGCGAGGTCGTAGTGCGTGTCGCCGGTGGGGTCGAAGTCGAGTACCTTCCGCTGGATCGAGTCTTGCGCGAGGGTGAGGTCGAAGAGAATCGAAGAACCTAACCCCCCAGCCCCCTTCCCTAAGAAGGAAGGGGGAG
>JAYUBA010000793.1:0-5425 GCA_043741075.1 Frigoriglobus sp. | reverse complement strand
TCATCTGAACCCGCGCTGTACTGTTAACGCTGGGCGTGTGATCGCAGATTTCTACGAACGATACCGTCAGCATCACAAAGCCCCCGATGGGATCGTGCCATCCCTCCGGGACAGGCAGACTGGACTCGGAGCATTGGAGAAAAAAGAAGCACAGGAAGCCCGCATTCTCCAGGAAAAGGCCAATGAACTCGCCAAGAGTCTGTGGGAACACGCAGGTCAGCCGGCGGGCGGATACGCTATGTTCGCAATAACTGCTTTGGAGCAACTCAAGGCGGCAACGGGTCGAGGGCTCGGACGACCAACACTCACCGAAGGCCAGCGCGCGGAACTGGACCGGCGGATTGCCGATGACGACGCCAACCCGGATGACGGAATCTCCTGGGAACAAGTGAGGGCGAAGGCAAAGAAGCCGGAGCCTCCCGCCCCCTACTGACCTTCCACCCGCGCGCGAACCCCGGCACAATACCGGGGTATGCGAATACTCCACACCGCCGACTGGCACCTCGGCGACCGGCTCGGCCGGATCGACCGCACCGCCGACCTCCGCCTCGCCGTCGAGCGCGTCGCCACGCACTGCAAAGAGCAGGACGTGGACGTGCTGCTCGTCGCGGGCGACCTGTTCAGCGAACTCGCCCGCCCCGACGGCCTCCGCGAGACCATCCGCCACTGGCAGGACGTGTTCCACGGCTTCCTCGAAACCGGCGGCACGATTCTCACCCTCACCGGCAACCACGACAACGAGAACTTCTGCCAGACCCTCGTCAGCGCCATGACGCTCGCCTCGCCGACGGTCGGCAAGCCCGGCGAGACGGTGCCGCCCGGCCGGCTGTACCTCGCCGCCGACCCCACCTTCCTCCGCCTCGAAGACCGCATGGGCGGCTTCCCGGTGCAGTTCGTGATGATGCCGTACCCCACGCCCAGCCGCTTCCTCAAGGGCGAAGGCGGCCTCAGGTACGGCAGCCCGGAGGAGAAGAATAAGCTGCTCGTCAGCGCGTGGGCCGACGCCCTCCGCGACATCCGCGCGCACCCGAAGTACGACCCCAAGGCGCCCGCGATCCTCGCCGCGCACGTCCACGTTCACGGGTCGAGCGTCGGGCCGAGCCTCTTCCGCATCACCGAAGAGGAGGACGTGGTGGTGCAGGGCGCCGACCTGCCGGAGCAGTTCGACTACGTCGCGCTCGGGCACATCCACAAGCCGCAGTGGCTGGGCGCGACACACGTCCGCTACTCCGGCAGCATCGAGCGGATGGACCTCGGCGAACAGGGCGACCAGAAGGGCGTCGTTCTGGTCGAGATCGGCCCGGACGGCCGGACCGGGGAACCGACGGTGTTGCCGCTCCCCGCCACGCCCATTTACGAAGTCGTGGTGCTGGAACCGGCCGACGACCTGCCGCGGCTGAAGCTGGAGTACCCGAACGCGCACAACGACCTCGTGAACCTTCAGATCCGCTACACCGCGGGGAAGGACCAACTCGAAGACGTGCTGCGCGACCTCGAACGCATCTTCCCGCGGTGGTACGCGCGCGACTGGAAGGAAACCGGCGCGCTCGGCCCGACGCTCGCGACCGGGGCCGGCGGCGCCGGGAAGGGCTTCGGCGAGACGGTCCGCGACTACCTCGGCCAGGAGCTGATCCAGCACGACGAGGCCGAGCGCGACGCGATCCTCAAGATCGCCGACGGGCTGCTGAAAGACATGGAGAACTAATCAAAAGCAGCCGCAGATAACGCAGACGAACGCAGATTAAAGCAGAAGAGTGAGTTCAATTCACAATGCCGTTTTAATCTGCGTTCGTCTGCGTTATCTGCGGCTGTTTTTGGCTTTCGAGACCGCCAAATGATCCCGCAACGCGTGAAGATGGCCGGGTTCTTGTCGTACAAGGACGAGCAGGAGATCCGCTTCGACGGGTCGCCGCTGTGGATGCTCTCCGGTGCCAACGGCAGCGGCAAGTCGTCCGTGTTCGACGCGGTCACCTACGCGCTCTTCGGCCACCACCGCGGCGGCGGCCAGAGCGCCGCGGAACTCATCAACAAGGAAACGAACACGCTGAGCGTGGAGTTCGACTTCACCTGCGAGAAGCAAGTGTACCGCATCAGGCGCACCCTGCGAAAGCGACAAAGCGGCTCGCCCACCAGTACACAACAAGTGTCGAAGTTCACGCAGAGCGCGATCGCGGAAGACACGTGGGAAGCGATCTCCGGCACCGAGTACAAGGCGAAGTTCGACGCGTGGGTGAAGGACAAGATCGGTCTCGACTACGAGACGTTCACGTCGTCGGTGCTGTTGCTTCAAGGCAAGTCCGAAAAGCTCCTCGATAGCACGCCGGCCGGGCGCGCGGGCGTGCTCGCGCGCATCGTCGATCTCGAACGCTACCAGAAACTTCACGGCAAGGCCGACGACAAGCGCCGGTCGCTGAAGAGCGAACTCGAAGGCATCACCAACCAGCTTTCGGGCATTACGGAGGTGAGCGAGGACGAGTACGCGGAGGTGGAAGGCCGTATCGTCACCGCGGAAGCGGCCCGCACCGTCACGCAGGAGCGCATCGACGGGTTCAACGCGCTCGAACTCCGCGCCCGGCGGTGGACCGACACGCAGAGCAAGCTCACCGGCGTGCGGAACAAGCTCGCGGACGCGGAGAAGCTGCTCGGCACCGCGCTGGCCATCGAGAAGGACCACACCCGCCTCCGCGAACTCCGCGACGTGCTGCCCGCGGTGAACACCATCGTCACCGAGCGCGGGCGGGTCGGCGAATCGGAGCGCAAGACGGAGCGCTTCACCAAGGACCGCGAGTCCGCCGCGGACCGTCGCCGTCAGACCGAGAACGCGCTTTCGCTCGGTCGCAAGAAGCTCGGCAACCTCAAGAAGACACAGGGCGAAGACGAGGCGAATAAGGCGACGCTCGAAACGCGGCTCCGCGAACTGGCCGGCGTGCTGGAGAAGGTGAAGCAGGTCGAGGACGCGGAGGCCGAAGTTTCGCGGCTCGAAGCCGAGTTGAAGCCGCTCCCCGCGGACCCGGATGTCGCCGTCCGCAAGCTCCAGAGCGAGCAGGAACGCCTCGCGCTGCTCGCGCAGCACGTCGCCGTACTCGACCGACTTCACACCGACCGTTCCGAACTCACGAAGGCCGTCGCGGGCGAGAAGACCGCGCGGGCGGACGAGGCGAAACTCAAGGCCGACGGCGTGAAGGCGAAGGAGGAGTTTACCAAACTCGAAGCCGATGCGAAGGCCGCGCGTGAGGACCGCGCCGCGAAGGACCAGGCCGCGGCCGAGAGCCGCGCGCTCGCCCGGCAGGCCCGCGAACTCGCCGACGAGTTCACCACGATGTCCGGGCAGACGAAGTGCCGGGCGTGCGGTCAGCCGCTCACGCCGAGCCACTTCGCCGACGAGAAGAAGACCCGCGAGTCCAACGCGAAGGCGACCGACGCGAAGCTGAAGGCGCTGACCGATTCCGCCGCGAAGGCCGCGACGCGCGAAAGTGAGCTGACTGCGAAGGAGACCGCCGACCGCAAGCAGCTTGGCGACCTTCGCGACAAGTGGAAGGACGCCGACGCCGCGGTGAAGCAGGCCGCCGGCGACATCAAGCGGCTCACCGACTCGTGCCGGCAAACGTACTTCGCGCTGCCGGACGAGTTCAAGCGCAAACTCGGCCCCGCGGAGCCGCCGGACTGGTCGGTCGTCACGTACCCCAACCGGCAAGACCTCGCGGCACTCAACGACGAAGCTCGCGGCATCGACTCGACCCGGCGCAAGCTGAAGGCGGCGCAGGACGAGGCAAAGAAGGTCGAGACGCTGCGGGCCAAGCTCGATTCCGCGCGCGACCGCTTCACCCGCGCGCAGCGCGGCTTGCCCGGCGGCGACCCGACTTCACTGCGCCAGGAGTTCGCGGCCAAGCAGAGCGAGGAGAAGGGCGTCGTCAACTCCATCGCGGCCGGCAAGAAGGAGATCGCCGCGACCGAAACCGAGAACGACCGGCAGCAGCGGGCGCTCGGTGAAACCGACCGCGAACTGACCGAGATCGCGGGCAAACTGAACCTCGAAGAGGCGAGCCGCAAGCAGAGCGCGGAGGCCATCGAGCGGGCGAAGAAGACGCTCCCGGCCGCGTGGCAGAAGCCGCTGGAGTCGGCCGGGCTAAACGACCGCGCGAAGTGGCAGGACGAACTCGACGCGCTAGTCGTGAAGAACACCGAGGAGAAGTTCAGGCAACTTCAGGCGACCCGCGGCGGCCTCGACCCGCTCCGCGCCGAGATCACGCAACTGGAAGCCGAAGTCGACGCGTTCGCCCCGGCGGAGCGGCGCAACCCGGACGACGTGCGGGCCGACGCGACCGCGGCCCGCAAGGACCTCGACGCCCGCAACAAGGAACTGCTCGACGCGCAGGGCCGCAAGCGCATCCTCGACGGCTACTTACAGCAGCGGAGCGAATTGAGCGAGCGGTTCAAGGCGGTGGACGCGGAGCACAACCGGCACAAGCTGCTCGCGGAGTTGCTGGGCCGCGACCGGCTACAGCGGCACCTCGTCCGTCAGGCGGAGCGGCAGATCGTCGATTACGCGAACGCGGTGCTGGACCGCCTGAGCGGCGGGCAACTCTTCATGCGGCTGGTGGAAGCGGAAGTGGGTGCCGACAAGGCGTTCGAGCTCGAATGCGCGAACCGGGTGACGGGCGGTTCGGCGATCAACGTGGCGTTCCTGAGCGGCAGCCAGAAGTTCCGCGTGGCGGTGGCGCTGGCCTTGGGCATCGGCCAGTACGCGAGCAAGCAGCACCGGCCGATCGAGAGCGTCATCATCGACGAGGGCTTCGGCTGTCTGGACCGCGCCGGCCGCCAGGGCATGATTCAGGAGTTGCAGAACCTCCGCGGGCACCTGCACTGCATCCTGCTGGTCTCGCACCAGGAGGAGTTCGCCGACGCCTTCCCCGACGGCTACCGCTTCGAGTTGCAGGACGGCGCGACGAAGGTGAGTAGATTTGTGCGGTAAAACGCTGTGGTGGCTTGGTAACATGATGAAGTCGCGACGTGCGACGTATCCAGTGACTTGCGAGCGACTAAAATGAGTATTGAATTATCAAACGACACAATTCGGTTTCGGGGGTCGTTCAGGCCCCAGCACTTTGGCTTCTTTTTGGACCACATGCAGAGTCTTCTGCTCGGCAAGCCGAGACAACTCGTTCTCGACTTTTTGAACTGCACGGAGGCCTTCCCGAACACAATGCTTCCCACCATTGCAATGGTGGCGAGGTTCAGAATCATGGATTACCAGATCTACGCGACGCTACCATCCGAACCAATTCCGCGGGAACGTTTTATTTCTTCCAATTGGGCGCACTACTTGTCCCCGCAGCAGTACAGCTTGTCGGACGATATGGCCGAGCCGCATTTAGTGTGTCGTCATTACAAGACAGCAAAGGAACACTACGCCATTCTTAATGGC
>JAYUBA010000792.1:0-1583 GCA_043741075.1 Frigoriglobus sp. | reverse complement strand
CCTACTACTCTATGTGGGCAGCGGTTAGCCGCGCCTGCGCCCCGAATGACCGCGCAAACTCGCGTGCCGCCAACCAGCCGATCAGCCCCAATACCGGCACGCCCACTTGAAGCACAACCGGCAACCCGCTCATCTGCTGCATTCGGGCCAGCGGTGTGCTGACGGCCAGAGCCACCCACGTTAATGCGAATAGGCACAGCCACACGTCGCGTGAGGCCGGGGACCGCTCCCACAACACGACCGCGGCGGCGATGAGCAACGCCCACTCGTACACGAGCGCGTGCGGCGAAGCCCACAGCGACAGATACACCGCGACGGGGAACATCACAGCAACCGGCGCGCCGGTCTTTTGCTTCACCCGCCATGCGAGCGCGATTCCGACGAACGAACATGCCACCGCGAGCGGCCAGTACACCTCCGGCAGGCCGGGCAGGAGCAGCGCGAAGAACGCCTTCGGGTTGACGACGTTCCACGTACCGAACTCACCGAACCCGGCGTTCGCGCGCAGCGTCAAGACGAAGGATCGCGAGCCGTCCGGCACCACAAGCCAGGATACCGCCGCCAGGGCAAACCCTGTCACCCCCACGCCGAGCCAGCAGCGCGCGTACCGGCGCGGTTGGAACGCCCACCAGATGAACAGGCCGAGCAGCAGTTGCGGCTTGAACCACAGCAACCCCGCGACCAGCCCGGCCGCGAACCGGCGGTCGTTGCACAGCAGCCGGTACACGCCCGCGAACACCGCGAGGCTGATGAAGGTGTTCTGCCCGAAGCTGACGGTCGCGAACGCCGGGTAGAACGTGAGCGACCACAGGAACGCGCGCCCCGGTCGCTCCGGCTTCAGCAGCACGACCGCGAGGCCCAGAAGCGCGAAGCTGACGCCCGACCAGATCGCGAGGCTCGTGTAGTACGAGAGGCCGGCGGTGGGCAGGTACAGGAGTGCGTAGAACGGCGGGTTGCGGTACGCCTCGAACCCGTTCCAGTCCCACCCGATGAGTGCCTGCTGGTACTTCTCATCGCGCAGATCGCCGTAGTTGTAGAGGCGGTACGATTCGCCGTCGCGCACGAGTCGGGCGGCGTGGTAGAACGCGAGGTGGTCGGCCCCGACGAGGTTGCCGCCGAGGTCGCGCGTCCCCCCTGTATGGATCAGGCCGCCGAGCCACACGGCCCACGGCACGCACCCGGCCGCGACCGCGATCCACAGCCGCTCGCGGACCCACCCGGCCGCTTTGGAGTACGTCATCGGTCCTCCAGCACGGCCCGCACCAGAGCTTCCGGAACGTCGTCGTACAACTTTACTTCGCCGATGCGCGTGGGCAGGATGAACCGCATCTTCCCGCCCACGGCCTTCTTGTCGCGCCGCATCACGGCGACGAGCTCGTCCGTTGCGAACTGGGCGAGGGGCGCGGTGGGGAGCCAGAGCGTTTCGAGCAACTTCCGCTGCCGTTCGACGAACTCCGCGCCGACGAGGTCGAGTTTGTTCGCGAGTCGTGCGGCGTCCGTCATGCCGATCGCGACGGCTTCGCCGTGCAGCAGCGTGCCGTAGCCCCCGCACGTCTCGTAGGCGTGGGCGAAGGTGTGCCCGT
>JAYUBA010000791.1:0-5440 GCA_043741075.1 Frigoriglobus sp. | reverse complement strand
GATTTCGTCGTTCCTGTGAGTCGCGCCATACTCGACGCCGGGAGTGCGTCGCACGGTGCCAAAAACGACACGCGTGTCGCATTTCGTGGGACGGTGAGGACAGCAGAGCGGGTATCTCTTCGGCCGTCTGAACGGACCTCGCCAGTCGCGCCGAGCAGAGCAACGGTCACGCCACGTCCGGTGTGCCAGCGGCCCCCACGCCGGGCTCATCTGCGCCGGACCCGCGCCGGGGCACGATCGAGTGGGGGAGGTCACCGTCCTGTTCCGGGTGCCATTCGATGTGAGAACAATCCGGAAGCGGAGCGAAACTTGCGCGCGAGTAGGGAGTGTGCGATGATGACGGCCACGAGTGATTAACCGAGTCAGGAAACCGGGCCAGGGAGGGCTTGCCGTGGCATCAACGAGTCGGGGCAATGTTGGGCCGCGGGGCAAGGGGCAGGCGCTCGACGGGAGTACCCTGTCCACCACCACGTGGGCCAAGAATCTGAAAATTACGGCCATCGACCCTCCACGCCCGGCTGCACGACGGCCTGCGGGCCGAACGGGTGTTCGCCCGGCGGCTGCGGAACGGCATGTGGATGCAGCCGTTCGCCCCCCAGACGCGGCCCGCGACGGCCGGGGGCGAATCGCCCACTACTCAGGCAACGGCTCATCTCCCGGCCCTGGACGAGGCGGGCGGGCGGGCGGTGGCGGAGGTGCGGTCGTGGTCCCGCTAGCCGACCTGGGGTGCGTCCTGCCGGGGCTGCCGGCCCCGCCCGACGCCCGGTGGCGCCGCGCCGGCCTGCTGGCCGACGGGCACCGGTGCGGCGACGGACGCGACGTGTGGGTTGTCCGCGCACGGGATTTCAGACGCCGCATGCGGGAACTCGCGGACGACCCGGACTCACCGGCAAAACTCGCGGCGTCCGCCCCCGACATCGCCGCCGCTCATGTCGTGTACACCTCCGGCGACAAGTTCCGCCGCGGCACCCTGGAGGCGTGGCTGCTGACCGGGCTCCCCTCGGCCGAGATTGCAGCCGAGTGCGACGTGACGGCCGCCGCCGTGGAGGCGTACCACGCGCTGTTCTTCCGCGTCCGCGACAAGCTATCGACACCGCTGTGGGTGCTGCTCAACGCCCTCGGCACGGCCGACCTGTCCGCCGTCGGCGAGGGCGACGTGGACGTCATCCTCAAGCGGTTCGCCCTCGTCGGTGGGCGGTTCGTGCTGGAGCTGGTGCTCGACGCGTACCGGCACGGGTGCGCCCCGCCGGCCGACCTGTCCGCGGTGAGCGTCGCGGACCTGACGAGGCTGCGCGGGCGGCTGATGGGCCGCGCGCTGGTGCTGGCGTGGGTGCTGCCGCCGGGGCGGCTGGGGCGGGTCGCGGTGCTCCAGCAGCTGGGCCGGGAGCTGGACGCCCTGATCGCCGCCCGTGGGAACGGCGCGGCCGAACCGTTCGGCACAACAGGGCTGACCGGGGACCTGTTCGGTCGCGCGCTCGAGGCGGCGAGTACGGGGGTGGGGCGGAAGGAGACGGCCGATCCGGCGGCGGCCATCGAGACGGGGCGGGCGGTGGCCTGAGTCGGAACTGGGGTTGCGCACAGAGGGGCGGACCAATGGGCTGGATCACGCGCGGCAACTGCCGGTTCTACGTCCGCTCGGTGAGGCGGGGGCGGCGGACGCTCCACGAGTACTACGGCACCGGCGCCGAGGCCGAGCTGGCCGCCGCCCTCGACGCCGAGAGGCGCCGCCGCCGGGAGGCCGACCGGGCGGGAGCGGCGGGTCGAACGGCCGCGTGGCGGGCGGCGGTGGGGCCGTTGGACCGGCTGGCCGCCGTCACCGACCTGCTGTTACGTGCGGTCCTGCTGGCGGGCGGCTGCTACCAGCATCACCAGGGGGAATGGAGGCGTCGCCGTGACCGCGAACGAACTGCATGACGTGGTGCTCTTCGAGGGGCTGGCCGACCTCGTCGGCCGCGCGAGGACCGGAGACCAGACGGCCCTGCCGCTGCTGCGCCGCTACCTGGACGCGCACCCGGAGGTGTGGCAGCGGGGCGGCGACCTGGCGTTGCACGCCCGGGAGGTGTGGCTGGCCCTGCTCGCCGGGCCGGACCTGTTCGTCGCGGAGTCGGTCAGGCGCAAGCTGGACGACATGAAGGCCGAGCTGGGCGGGTCAAACCCGACGCCACTGGAGGCGCTGCTGGTCGAACGGATTTTGGCGTGCTGGCTGCAGGCGCACTACGCCGACGCCAGCTACGCCCAGGCGCGGGGGCCGGGTTCGACGCCGGCGGTGCGCACCGAGCTGATGAAGCGTCAGGAAAGCGCCCAGAAGCGGTACCTGGCGAGCGTCAAGCAGCTGGCGGTGGTGCGCAAACTTCAAGTGGGGATCCGCCCGCCCGCACCGCTGCGGTTGGCTGCGCCCGGGCGGTGACGGGAGCGTCGCGCGGCTGCCTGAGCCGCGGGGGGGCGTTTGAGGGCGCTGGCTACGCGTCTGTGGCGATCGGGAGAGGTCGGCAGGGGTACTGGCGCCGACCGCTTCAAGGAGCTCCTGCGCGTAGCCAGGCGCCACAGAACCGAATCCGCCTGTTCGGACCTCTCGTGCGCTACAGCCGCCCGGCGAACCGGTTATGAGCCGTTGCCTGGATAGGAAATATCTATTCAGCGGGCCGGCCGCGGTCATCACGTTGAATGGGCAACGACGTGGTGATTCCGCGGCCGGCCGGCGGCACCCCAAAAGCGACACGCGTGTCGCTTTTCGCGGATCGGTGGCGAAGTAGATCACGCGGTTTTGGTGAAGGCGTACGGCGCTGGGCCGCGGGACGAAGCGCGGTACAGCCCGCCCGAATGCGTCGGCTGCCAGAAGCACGTTGCGAGCGGCAGCCCGATCCTCCCCGCCGCGCCCACCAGCTTCATCGAGCGGCAGAACCTCGCGATGCGGATGACGCTGGTAACGCTGATCGGCGCGGACGAGCAGTGACGAGCTGACGGAGTGAGTTGGCCGGCTCAGATTTCTGAGCCGGTACGAACTCACAAACGAGAGCGGATCGGTTATGTTCTGGTCGCTCGTGATCTCCGCAGTAGCGATTGTGTTCTTGGTGGATGGCCAAGCCGGCGCCGCCCAAGTGTACGTTTGGGATGATGGTCGCGGTGATGCAGTAGCGAGAATCGCGGTTCGCCCGGATTGCAACTGACACGCGACCGTCAGCGAGAGGGTAGGCGTTCCAAATCGGCCGAAAAGAATGGGTTGCCCGGCGGGCCGAGGCGTAGGATAATCGCGTCTCGCTGACGGTCCGTCTGCGGACGCCCCATGAACGTCACCCTCACCGTCACCGCCGGCCCGCACGCCGGCCGCACGTTCGTGTTCGACCGGCACGACACGTTCCTGGTCGGCCGGGCGAAGGACGCGCACCTCCAGTTCTCCTACGACGACCCGTACTTCTCCCGCCGCCACTTCCTGGTGGAGGTGAACCCGCCGCGGGTGCGTGTATACGACCTGAACAGCCACAACGGCGTCAGCCTCAACGGCCAGAAGGTGCGGACCGCTGACCTGAACGACGGGGACGAACTCCAAGCCGGGCACACGGTGTTCCGCGTCAGCGTGCCGCAATCGGCCGACCTGGACGACCAGCTGGGACTCGGCCAGACGGTACGGGCCGCCCCGCGCCCGCTCAGCGAGACGATCGACCACATGATCTGCCCGCCGATCCCCGGTTACAAGCTGGAGCAGGAACTCGGCCGCGGGGCGATGGGCGTGGTGTCCGTTGGATCACCGGCTGAGAGACCGCAGTCGTGCCAGTCTGGTCGTTTAGCAGCCAGTTGCCCCTGGCTTGGAACGGATTGCGTACACACTGAGTGAGGATTCGTGCTGCGTCCTGTGTGCCCAAAAACTGTGCAATGGGATCGGGCAACAACAGGAACCGAAGTTCCAGTTAGGAGAGTGGAGGGTCACACGAGACTTTTTTCTAGCTTCTGGCGCTCAATTCGCTCTAGCAAATTCTGTGCGCAACACACTTGCGCGAATGGATCGGTCGGAAGTTGCAAACGCATTTCTGACTCGGTCAGGTCGTTTTTCAAATGAAATTCCGTGAATTGCTGCGCTAAACGAGACACGATGCGTCGGCTGCGTGAAACGGAGTGCGAGTGGTGAACCGCAGCCAGTTCCGACAAGCCGGTGCGGATCCAGTGTTGCCGTCGTCTCGCGAACTGCAGCTCGGAACGAGCGACGCAGACGGAGTGTCTACCGAGCTCCTCGATTGAGATGCCGGGTTCAGAACAGGCGGCTTGGAGCGTCGGATCGGTCTACGATAAATCGCCTTGGCACGGAGACTGCATCACCCAAAACCTGAGGCTGAATTGTGGCCTTCCGAATCCGTACTTGTTGAGCACCCGACCAGAACGCGAAACAAGTACGAGGTAACAGACGAGCGAAAAACTCTATGAAAGTCGCGTCGATCCCGGCCATCATCCTCGGGTTGATTTCCCTCTCCCTGCCCGCCTGCGAGCGCATGCACGCGGAGGAGAAGGAAAAGCACCATGAGCAACAAATCGTGGTCACCAGTCCTCTGGAAAAGGACGTCACCATCACCCAGCCATACGTTTGTCAGATCCGATCTCAGCGCCACATCACGGTTAAGGCCCTCCAGGAAGGGTATCTCGAGGAAATCCCGGTCAATGAAGGCCAAGGGGTGAAACAGGGCGATGTGATGTTCAAGATCAAACCAGTTGTGTATCAGACAAGACTGGATGCGGAACGGGCCAAGGCCAAGCTCATGCAAATCAAGTACGACAACACCCTTGCGTTGTACAATAGAGTACCCCCTTTGGTTTCAATTCAAGAAGTGAATCTGGCACAGGCGGAACTGGACGAGGCCAATGCCAAGGTGAAGACGGCAGAGGCGGAATTGGACTTCGCCACGATCAGAGCACCGTTCGATGGTATCATCGACCGTCAGGAGCAGATGCAGGGCAGCCTGGTCAAAAAGGAGGAGACCCTCACGACCCTGTCCGATAACAGCGTGATGCGGGTTTACTTCAACGTACCCGAAGTCCGCTACCTCGAGTACAAGGCCAGCATGGATCATGATATTGACAGTCGGCAAATCGAACTCGTGCTCGCTAACGGCAGCAAGTTCCCGCAGGGTTGCATGTCCTTGACGCTGATGGGCAAAGTCAACAACGAAACCGGGAACATCTCCTTTCGCGCGGATTTTCCGAACCCGAACCGTCTGTTGCGTCACGGTCAGACCGGCACCATATTAATCAACCGAGCGTTGCATAAAGTCATTGTCATCCCTCAGCGAGCGACGTTCGAGATTCTCGACAAGCGGTACGTTTTCGTCGTCGGCGAGGACCACATGGTGCATCAGCGCGCGATCGTCATCCAGCACGAAATGGATGACATCTTTGTCATCAAGAAGGGAATTGATGTGAAAGACAGGATCATTCTCGAGGGGGTCCGACAGGT
>JAYUBA010000790.1:0-1584 GCA_043741075.1 Frigoriglobus sp. | reverse complement strand
GCGAAGGCAGGTCAGAGGCCCACCCCACGAGCAGCAAACCTCGAACACTGCACGAGACCCACATGCACCCACGACTTGAGTTGCTTCAGGCCACGACGCGCCGCAACTTCCTCCAGAACTCCTCGCTGGGGCTGGGCGGCCTCGCGCTGTCGTCGCTGATGGGCGGCGCGTCGCGAGCACAGGGGGCTGACGCCCCCCGCTCCGAGAACCCCCTCGCCCCCAAGAAGCCGCACTTCGCCGCGAAGGCCAAGCGCGTCATCTACCTGCACATGTCCGGGGCGCCGCCGCACCTGGACATCTTCGACTACAAGCCGGAGCTTCAGAAGCACGACGGGAAGGACTGCCCGGCCGAGTACCTCAAGGGCAAGCGGTTCGCGTTCACGTCTGGCGTGCCGAAGTTGTTGGGTACGCGGCAGCCGTTCAAGCGGCACGGCAAGGCCGGCGTCTGGATGTCCGACGCGATCAAGCCGCTGCACGACGTGGCCGACGACGTGACCGTGATCCGCTCCATGAAGACGGACGAGTTCAACCACGCCCCGGCGGAACTGCTCCTCTACACCGGGTTCGCGCGGGCCGGGCGCCCGAGCCTCGGCGCGTGGACGTGCTACGGCCTGGGCAACGAGAGCGAGAACCTGCCCGGCTTCGTGGTACTGATCTCCAACGGCGTGCAGCCGAGCGGTGGCCAGTTCCAGGGCGTGCAGTGCCGCAGCAAGGGCGAGCCGGTGCTGTACCTGAGCGACCCGCCCGGCCTCGACCGCGACATGCGCCGCCTCGGCCTCGACGCGATGAAGGACTTGAACGAACTGCAGGAGAAGGAACTCGGCCACCCGGAGACGCGGACGCGCATTTCGCAGTACGAACTCGCGTTCCGGATGCAGCTCTCCGCGAGCGACGTAATGGACATCTCGAAGGAACCGGTGAAGGTGCTCGACGCGTACGGCGCGAAGCCCGGTGCCGGGAGCTTCGCGAACAACTGCCTGCTCGCGCGGCGGCTCATCGAGCAGGGCGTGCGGTACGTGCAACTGTTCGACTGGGGCTGGGACTTCCACGGCACCGGTCCGGTGGAAGACATCCGCGACGGTCTCACCAAGAAGGGCAATACGACTACGCAATCGGTCGCGGCGCTCATCAAGGACTTGAAGAGCCGCGGGCTGCTCGAAGACACGCTCATCGTGTGGGGTGGCGAGTTCGGCCGCACGCCGTTCCGCGAGGGCCGCACCGCCGCCGGCAGCGTACTCGGCCGCGATCACTACCCGGATTCGTTCTCGCTCATGCTCGCGGGCGGCGGCATCAAGGCAGGCCACACGCACGGCGAGAGCGACGACCTCGGCTTCAAGGTGGCGAAGGACTTGGTCCACGTTCACGACCTACAAGCCACGCTGATGCACTGCCTCGGCTTCGACCACACGAAGCTGACGTACCGCTTCCAGGGCCGCGACTACCGGCTCACCGACGTTCACGGCAGCGTGGTGAAACCGATCCTGGCGTGAAGCGACATACCCCCGGTGTACGGATGCGGACACGGATCATACTCGGTACTCTCACGAGGTGGTCGCTACGGCGAGTTCGGCAATTCGAGTAACC
>JAYUBA010000789.1:0-1586 GCA_043741075.1 Frigoriglobus sp. | reverse complement strand
ACACTGCGTTCGCCACCACGAGCCGGGATCGCCGTCACTTCAACTCGCGTAGCAGACCCACGCCCTCGGCCGTCACCTGCCCAACGCACACCGGGATCGCCTTCGCCAGGGACTTGAGTACCGCGGCGCTCAGGTCGTCCGCGTCGGTGAGCATCAGAATCACGTCCGGGCGGAAGGCGAGGGCGGCCCGCGCCGCGCCGTAATGATCGCTATTCCCGCGCGGCTCTAGCGCCGCGAGCCTCTCGACCGCGGCGCGCACGTTGGCTTCGCTCGCGGGGAGCGCGTTGCCGTCGGTCGCGAGCAACGGCTTCGCGGTGCCCGCGTACACGATCACCTGGAACCGCACCGTCGCGGGCTGTTGCCGTAGCGTCGCGACGAGCGCGGCCCGTGCCGCGTCGAACTTGCCCGCCGCGCCCATGCTGCCGGAGCAGTCGAGGACGTACACAACAGTCTGACCCGATTTCAGCGCGCCGTGAATGGCAGTTGCGGAAGATTTTGCGGTCGCGCCGCCGACGGGCCGAACGTTCGCGTCGGCAACGGGCGGGTTCGCTGCGCCAGGCGGAACCGCGACTTCCGCCACCGCACCGCCGGCGGGCGTGGTCGCGGGCTTGTGGATCAGCGCGAGCAGTTCCGGCGGAAGCGTTCGCGGCACGGCGGGCGCGAACGGTCCGGCCGGAAGCGGCGATTCAACCGGCGGCGCTTCCGGCGGCTGCTTCGTGGCACCGGTCTCCGGGCCGGTGTTCGCCTTCGGCGGTTCGGCGACGACGAACGCCTCTTCGGTCTGCGAGATGCGAACCTGCGGTTCGTCCACGACGGTGCTGATACCCGGCCCGGCGCGCTCCGGCTCCTCGGCCGCGCGGAACACCAGCGCGACGGCGCACACCACGACGGCGTGAAGGGCGAGGGACGCCCACACCGCCCGGCGGAACGCGACGCGTGTCGCGCGGGACTTCGGCCTCATGCGCGGCGGCATACCCGCGGGTGACAAAAAAGGGAAGGGCAGAGCGTCAGATTCGCGCGACTTCGAGCGGCACTTCGCGGGAGCCGGTTTCCGTGAGTACCCACGCGCGCACGTCGGCGCTCGCGCCCGCGAGGCCGACGATCAGGTGAACGACGCTCTCGCCGTAGGTGTTCCGCGCGATGTCGCGGCGGCTCGGCACCGGCTCGGAGGTCGGGTGCGAATGGTAAATCGCGAGCAACGCTTCGCCGGAGGCGCGCATCGCGCGGAACGCGGCGAGCATATCGCGTGGGTTCGTCGCGTACTCGGTCGGGCTGCCCGCGTCGTTCCCGATGGTGAACCGCGTGGTGGCGACCCCGACGCCGTCCGCGGCTCGCCCCGCGAGCAGCCCGCAGCATTCGAGGGGGGATTCGCGGCGCGCGTGCGCGATCGCGTCTTCGAGGAGCAAATCGGGGACGGTGAGACGGGTGAAAGGTGTGGACGTATTCATTTCGCAATCCGATAACGGAGCGTAATGGGCATCCGATCGGGAGCCAGTCGCCAGCCGCCGTCGCGGTTCGGCAGGAGCCTCACCCTCCCGGACGGGCCGTATGTGTATTTATTGGGAGGGCGAGGCTCCTGCCGAGCC
>JAYUBA010000788.1:0-1586 GCA_043741075.1 Frigoriglobus sp. | reverse complement strand
TGAAGCCCCGGAGGGGCGGTTGTCGGTAGCCAGGGTCGTGAGACCCTGGTCCCGAGCTTGAGACCAAGAAAAACACAAACCGCCCGGGTGACTGGCAGCCTCTCCCCTCTGCCAGTGCCCGAGCGGTTGTATTTGAGCGGTGCCCTTCAACTGAGCGGTCAGCCGAACCGCCTCTCCCCTCGGCTCGACAGGCCGTTTCAGTGTCAGGCTCGCTTAAAATGTAGTAAAGCAGCGGGTGTGCCAATCCCGTCCAAAATCTCACCCCCGCGAATGCCGCGCGTAACCCGTTTCGCAACCGGTAGTTGTTTCGCTCTAACATCGGCTTGTATCCGCACCGGAACCTTCACACCCCGCCGCGACTGCCGCCCTCGCGGGCACGCGCCGCCTCCGGGTGCCGCGTCTTGTGACATTTCCGACAAGCCGATTCTCTGAACCCGACGCGGGTCCGACCCGACCTTACACGGGGTATCGTTGACGCGTCGCGCCCGCCGCCCGTACCATCCACAGAGACGCTTCGCGCTCGCGCTCCGGGAGTAAGCATGGCCACGGACGTTCGGCTGAAGGACGAGTTGCCCGCGATCACGGACCAACTGGTCGAGACGTACACCGAGTGCAGCCGGTTGAACCACCTCGCGCACGAACCGCTCCCCAACCGCGACGCGGTGGCGGACATCGTCGGCGACCTGTTCGAGGTGCTCTACCCCGGGTACGGCAAGCGCCAGAACCTGCACATCGCCAACATCGGCTACTACGTCGGCAGCCTCGTGGACGCGCTGCACGACAAGTTGACCACGCAGATCGCCCGCGCACTGCGCCACGAACTCTGCCACGAATCGCCGCACGCGGACTGCGAGAAGATGGCCCAGCCGAAGGCGCTGGAACTGCTCCGCCGGCTCTCAGAGGTGCGCAAGACGCTGGAGATCGACGTAGAAGCGGCGTTCCGCGGCGACCCGGCGGCGCGCAGCCACCACGAAATCATCTTCTGCTATCCGGGGCTGGAAGCGATCACGGTGTACCGCGTCGCGCACGAACTGCACGGCCTGGGCGTGCCGTTCATCCCGCGGATGATGACCGAACTGGCGCACGCGAAGACGGGCATCGACATTCACCCCGGCGCGACCATCGGGCCGGGCTTCTTCATCGACCACGGCACCGGCGTGGTGATCGGCGAGACGTGCCACATCGGCCGCGAAGTGAAGCTCTACCAGGGCGTGACGCTCGGCGCGTTGAGCTTCACGAAGGACGACGACGGCGGGTTGCTCCGCGGCAGTTACAAGCGGCACCCGACGCTCGAAGACGGCGTGATCGTGTACGCGAACGCGACCATCCTGGGCGGCCAGACGGTGATCGGCGCGCGTGCGGTGGTGGGGTCGAACGTGTGGCTAACGGAGAGCGTCCCGCCGGACACGACGGTGGTGTTGGAGAAGCCGAAGTTGCGTCTGAAGGGCGCGAGGCCCAACACCGACCCGCTGACCTACGAGATTTGAGAGACTTCTCGCTGGACGCGACAACTTCAGACGGCCTGTTTACCGGGTGATAGTGCGTGCGGCTTCCGAGATCGTGCGTCAGCGCCTTGTTCTTGGGTG
>JAYUBA010000787.1:0-5451 GCA_043741075.1 Frigoriglobus sp. | reverse complement strand
CGACGAGCGCCCGCGACCTCGCCGAGCTGGTGGAGGATTTCCGCATCCCGCTCAGCCTGAAGCGGACGCGCCCGGTTCAGAGAGCGGGCGACACGAGCGCCCTGCGTGCGGCGGTCTGGGAGCCGCTCGTTCCGCACCTGCACGGCGTGAACCTGGTGCTCATCTGCCCGGACGGCCCGTTGTGCCGGGTTCCGTTTACGGCGCTGCGAGGTGCCGACCCGAAGAAGTACCTGATCGAAGAAGTGGGGATCGCCGTCATCCCCGTCCCGCGCCTGTTGCCCGAGTTGCTCGCCGATCGCCCGGTCGGAGCGCCGAGCCTCCTGGTCGTGGGCGATGTCGATTTCAGCGGCGACCCCGGGGCCGGGAGACGGCCGGGTGAGGTGGCGGCCGTCGGCCCGACGCGCGCGGGCGGCCCGCTGGCGTGGGAGCCGCTGCCCGCGACCGCGGGCGAGATTCGGACGATCGGGGACCTGTTCCGCAAGAGCGCGGCCGGCGCGGCGGTCACGTCCCTCAGCAAGGGGAACGCGACCGAGGCGGCCATCCGCCGCGCGGCCGGGAAGCACCGGTACCTGCACTTCGCGACCCACGGGTTCTTCGCCGCCCCGACCGGGCGCGCGGCGTCGGACCCGGACGGGGGCGTGTGGCTGGGGGACCGGGTCCGGGGAGGGGGGCTAAGCCCCGGGCTGATGTGCGGGCTGGTGTGCGCCGGGGCGAACGAGCCGACGCCCGACGACGACGGGGTGCTGACGGCGCTGGAAATCGCCGACCTGGATCTGAGTGCGGTCGAGTTGGCGGTGTTGTCGGCGTGCGAGACGGGGCTAGGCGAGGTGGCCGGCGGGGACGGGGTACTCGGCCTCCAGCGGGCGTTCCAGTTGGCCGGGGCGCGGACGACGGTGACGAGTCTCTGGCAGGTGCCGGACCAGGCGACGGGCGCGCTGATGGCCCGGTTCTACGAGAACCGGTTGGGAAAGGGGATGCCGGCTCTGAAGGCGTTGCGGGAGGCCCAGTTGTGGGTGCTGAATGAGGGCGTGAAGGCGGGGGTTCGGAGGAGCTGAAGAACGGCCGCCGCACGCCGCCGCAGTTCTGGGCCGCGTTCGTCCTCGCCGGCGACTGGCGCTGACTGCCGGCGGAACGGCCAGCACGACCGGAGTTCGCAGAAGCGGTTCGGGGTGCGAGACGAACCCTGTGTTAGCCCGTCTGCTGATCTCTGGGTGACAGGGCATCTGAAAACTAGGGGAGCGGTGGCAGTCGTCGGAGCATGAGGTGGATCATGGCGACGCGGATCATGGCCTCGCTGGTCTCGGTGTGGCACTCGTAGTCCTTGCCGAGGCGTCGGTACGCCACCAGCCACACGAATGTGCGCTCCACCACCCAGCGCCGCGGGTGGACCCGGAACCCCTTGGCGGCCGTGGCGGTGGTGGTGGCCTTCCACCCACACGCCCGCCGCACCCACGCGACGAACTTCTTGCTGAACCCGCTGTCCGCGATGACCTCACGCACCCGCGGGAGCAGATGCCGGAACTGGCTCAGCAGTCACCGCCCGTCGTCCCGGTTCTTCTGGTCGGCGGTCGTCACCCACAGGCCCAGATCAGCCCCAGCGAGTCTACCAGGATGAACCGCTTGCGCCCGAGCACATTTTTGCTAGGTCAGCAAACGTGACTGGATAGGAATTGGTTGATTTCGTAGGTTTCGGGTCGTCCCAGGAGGCAGACCCATGAAGAAGGCGAAGTCGGCTGGAAAAGGCGCAGACCGAAGGGGCGGCCGGCGCCCCGACCACGCCGCCGGCCGGTCAGGAGCCGTTCCCGCCGCCGACCGCCTGACGGCCCGCCACCGCGGCCCGCGCCCGACCGCGGCGGCCGACGGGCGGGCGGGGCGGGAAGTGGAGATAAGAAAGAGTTTACCCCCGCGTCACGGCCCGCTCATGTCGGGCGGGTACAGTTCTCCCGCCGGGCCGCGACGGTCCCGCCCGGTACGGACGCGGAGGGTGTGAGATGAGCGTGCGGCGCGGACGCGCGGGTGCGGCGGAGTTCCTGCACCGACACTTCTTGTGGCTCTTGGTCGGTGCCTACCTCCTCGCGGGCGCCGCCCCGCACGCCGGGGGCTGGCTCTCCGGTCTCGCCGGGACGGATCGCGTCTTCGGGTACGCGGTCCGGGTGTCGGCCCCGGCGGCGATGCTCGGCGCCCTGCTGTTCGCGGCCGGGTTCGCGGTGAAGGGCGAACACCTGCGGGGCGCGTTCCGCCGCCCGCTGGCGCTGGGCGTGGGACTGGCCGCGAGCGCGGCGGTGCCCGTCCTGGTCCTGGTCGCCGCGGCGCCGCTGCTCGCGCTGTGGCACGACCCGGCCGAGGCCCGCGACCTGCTCGTCGGCCTGGCCGTCGTCGCGGCGATGCCAGTGGCCGGGTCGTCGGCCGGGTGGTCCCGCGCCGCCGACGGGGACTGCGCCCTGTCGCTCGGCCTGGTCCTCCTGTCCACCCTCCTGAGTCCGCTTACGACGCCCCTCGCGTTCGGCGCGGCGGAGGCGCTCGCGCCCGGCGACGCGGGGGGCGTGCTGGATCGACTCGCCGGGGCCGGGGGCGCGGCCGCGTTCCTGGCCGCGTGGGTGATCCTGCCGATGGCGCTGGGACTCGCGACCCGGTGGGCGGTCGGGGCGGCGCGGGCGGACGCGGCCGGGCCGCGCGCGAAGGTGGCGACTTCGATCGTCCTGTTGGTGCTGTGTTACGCGAACGCTTCCGCCTGTTTGCCGGGCGTGATCGCCGCCCCGGACTGGGACTTCCTCGCGCTCGTCGGGGTCGCGGCCGGGGCGACGTGCGGGGCCGCGTTCGCGGCCGGGTTCGCCGCCGCCCGGAGCGTGCGGGCCGACCCGGCGCGACGGGCGGCGCTCGTGTTCGGGGTCGGCATGGCCAACAACGGGGCCGGGCTGGCTCTGGCCGCCGGCGCGCTGGCCGGGTGCCCGATGGCACTCCTGCCGGTCGTCGCCGTCAACCTCGTTCAGCACCTCGCGGCCGGGTGGGCGGACGCCCGACTGCGGCGCGAGCGCGTCTCACCGGTGGCGCCACGGCGCGAGGGGGGTACGACGTGCCCGCGGCCCGTCAGTCGCTCCCGCGCAGACCCGTTACGAGCCGACGAGGGGTGACCCGGCCCTGACAGTCCATTGGGGCTTCCGCACCCGCGCCGCACGAACCTCAGATCTTGTCGAGCGAGTCGAGCCACGCGAGGAAGTCGGTGAACGTCTTCAGGTCGAAGTACTCCTTGCCGCTCTCCTTCATCTCGCGGAACACCACCGGGAACCGCTTCTCCATCAGCAGGTCTTTGCTCGCGACGATGTCCTTCAGCAGCGGGTCCTTGTCGCCGCCCGAGATGAAGAACGACAGCGGCCGGTTGGCGACGTTGTCCTTCGGCGGGTTGCCGAGCGTGGCACCCAGCGTGGCGACGCCGCGGAACACGTCGCGGGCGTTGAACCCGACGTAGAACGCCATCTGCCCGCCGTTGCCCATGCCGTGTGCCACCACCCGCGTCTTGTCGATCGTGTACTGGCCCATCACCGCCTTCACGTCCTGCACCACCACTTCCGTCTCGCTCGGCACCCACCCGTCGTTGCCGCCCGACTTCGGCCCCATGACGATGAAGTGGTTGTCCTCCGCGAAGTCGCGGAACGTCTTCATCATCTTCTCGCCGTCCTTGCCGCCCTCCTTGGCCTGGTGGAACCACACGATGAGGCCGTGCGACACGTTCGGGTCGTAGTTGTCCGGCACGAACACCCAGTACTCGCGGCCGAGCGCCGGGTTGGTCCGCGTCATGAACCCGGTTTCCACCTTCGGCTTGTCCTTCTCCTTCGGATCCTTCTTGTCGTCCTGCCCGCCGGCGTCGGCGCGGATGTCACTCAGACCACCGCCGCCCTTGGGCGGGAACGGATCCTTGGGCGGAAACGGGTCCTTGGGGTCTTTCGGCTTCGGCACCCCTTCGAGCGCCTTGCCCGCGGACGACGGCAGCGGCAACTTCTCCGGCAGGTCGTCCGGGGTGGGAACGAGCTTGGCCGTCACCGTCTCGACCTTGCCGCCCTCCTTCCGCTTCACCTCCACCTTCACCTCGACGCCGGGGGTGAGGCGCTGGAGCGCTGCGATGAGCGCCGCGCGGTTCGGCACCGGCGCGGGGCCGGCGGCCGGGCCGAACTTCATGATGCGGTCGCCGGCCTTGATGCCGGCCGCGTCCGCCGGACTCTTCGGGTACACAAACCGCACCTCGACGCCCGGACCGGGGTCGTCGCGCATCGGCAGCACGCCGAAGAACGCGTTCACGTACGCGGTGGCGACGCCGAGCAACTTCACCCCCTTGAACTCCATCTCCTTGTCGCCGCGCGTCACCTTCAAGTTGACCTCGTCGCCCTCGTACAGCGGCCCCATCACGTGTTGGAGCGTGGAGTAGTTGGGAATCTTCTTGCCGTTGATTTCGGTGATCTTGTCGCCGATCAGCAGGCCGGCGCGGGACGCCGCGGAGTCCGGTTGAATCGCGCCGATGAGCGGGGCGGCGTTGTACACGTCGGCCCCCTGCGGCGACACGCCCAGCAGCCCGCGGCGGAGGTCCTTCCCGCCCTTGAGCCGCGGCAGCACGCCCATCACGTCTTCGAGCGGCACGGCGAACCCGATGCCGCCGTCGTACACGTCCACGCCGGCCGTCTCGCCCTCGGCCCGGTTCGAGGCGGGGACGATGACGCCGTACACGCGGCCGTCGATGGCGACGAGCGGCCCGCCGTAGTTCACGGGCGAGGTCTTCGCGTCGGTCTGGATCGCCTTGCCCCAGATGCGGTTGGTCGCGCTCACGATGCCGACGCTCATCGACGGCGGGTGATCGACGTTGTTGTCCAGCGTGCGGCCGAGCGACAGCCCCCACTGGCCGACCTCGACCTCGTTCTTGGGGAACGCCTCCGGCACGGGCAGGTTCTTCGCGTCCACCTTCAGTAGCGTGAGCATCCGCGTCTGGTCGCTGGCGACCACCTTCGCGACGAGGCGCTGCGGCTGACCGGGGACCGTGACGAAGATGTCCGTGGGCCTGTTGGCGAAGTTGAACGCGCTCGAAATGATGTACCCGTCCGGCGAGACGATGAGGCCGGTGGTCGGGCCGGTGCCCTTGCGGACGCCCGGTGCCGGCGGCTGTCCGGGCGGTGCCCCCTTCTTCGGCCCGTCGGTGACGAGTTCCGCGCCGCCGGCGGTCTCGATCTTCACGACCGTCGGCGCGACCCTGGCGGACGCCGCCTTCATCGCCTTCTCGGTCGCCTCGTTCACGTCCGGCTTCGGCTGGGCGCTCGCCGGAGCCGCAAGCAGCGCCGCCGCGGCGACCGCGACCCACAGCCGCGAGGTGTTCGGGAATGTCCGCGTCATCGGTGGGGTTCCGTTCGGGCGTCTTGGTCGGGTATGTGCTGTTCGAGCGGCTTGCTTCTTGTGGTGTGGGCCTCTGGC
>JAYUBA010000786.1:0-1588 GCA_043741075.1 Frigoriglobus sp. | reverse complement strand
CGAGTCGGCGTTCGTGGCGGACCGGCCGGTGTTCAACGTGAAGGGGACGAGCTACCACTGGGAGAGCCCACTGCTGCAACTCGGTTTGGAAGGAGCAGTAGAAGGGCGCGGACACGCCGCCCTCGAAGAACAGCTCGCCGGAGAATTCCAGCGGCACGCCGCTCGCGTGTTCGGTGAGCAACCGGCCGCTCACCTTTGTCGGCATCTGGAACTTCATCACCCACAGCGCGAAGCGGATGTTGTACCAGCCGAGATCGCCGAGCGCGCCGAGCGGTTCCATCGCGCTATTCACGCGGATGTTGCCCGTGAGGAAGTCGCCGCCGGCCGCGAAGCTGAACTGCGACGTGATGCGCCGGAGTTGGCCCACCGTTCCGCCGTCGTCGAGGACGGATCGCAGCAGCGGCAACCGCTTGCCGTGCATGAACATCACGCCGTCCATGAACTGCACGTTGTTCGCCTTGCACGCGTCGAGCATGGCGCGAAGCTCGGTCGCGTCCGGGCCGCACGGCTTCTCGCACAGCACGTGCTTACCCGCGTTCGCGGCCTTCACCACCCACTCGCGGCGGATGCCGGTCGGCAGCGGGATGTACACCGCGTCCACGTCGGGGCGCTTCAACAACTCCTCGTACCCGCACGCGACTGGGGCGGTGGGGAAGGGGCATTCGCTCTGGTTTGCGCTGAGCCATTCCTTCGCGCGATCCGGCTCGCGGCTGGCGACGGCGGCAAGCGTCGCGTTTTCGGCGAGCCGGATCGCCTTCCAGTTCTTGCGGGCGATGTTCGCGGCGCCCAGAATCCCCCACCGACAAACAGGAGGGGGGAACCCGTAGGGGGTTCCCCCCACCGAAACGCTTGATGCCATTTCAGAAGCTCCGCGGTATTCTCGTAGGACAGGCTTTCAGCCTGTCCTACGTTCTACGAATCAGCCATGACAACCGCGGGAGACCCGTCGTGAGTGACGCGGAACACGCCGACCTGTCGCGTCGGTTCTTCCTCCGGTGCGGGGCGGCGCTCGCGGCCGGTTCCGCGGTCGTGGCGCATGCTGCCGAGCCGCTACCGGCGGAACTCACACCGGTATTGGAGAAGCTAGAAACCTACTTCACCACGCAGGAGAAGTTCGGCGACGTGTCGCGCGGGAAGCCGCTTCCGCACTCGCTTCCGCTCGCGAAGAAGAAGGAAGTGGGCCTCACGCGCGAAACGTGGAAGCTCGACCTCATCGCCGACCCGGAGAATCCCGCGACGCTCGGCAAGCAGTTCACGCGGAAGGATAACACCGCCCTCGACTTCGCCGCGCTGTTGAAACTCGGCGAGAAGCACGCGGTGCGGTTCGGGAAGATCATGACGTGCCTGAACATCGGCTGCCCGCTCGGCATGGGCATCTGGGAGGGGGTGCCGCTTCGCACGCTCGTCTGGCTGACGCAGCCGAAGGAGAACCTGCGCCGCGTGTTCTACTACGGCTACCACAACGACGACCCGAAGCAGCAGTTCCGCAGTTCGCTGCCGGTGGGGCGCGTCCTCGAAGACACCGACGACCTGCCGCCGGTGATCGTCTGTTACAAGCTGAACGGCGAGTGGCTGACGCCGGAACGCG
>JAYUBA010000785.1:0-5464 GCA_043741075.1 Frigoriglobus sp. | reverse complement strand
TCCCCCTCAAGGGGGGAGGTCAAAACCAAAGCAGGCGAATGGTTACCAATCAGCACTACCCGGACTCAAATTGCCATCGTCCAAATCCACTTCGCGAGGAACACCGCGCCGACGAAGCCGCCGATTACGATCGCACCGAATGCCGCGAACACGCCGGCCAGACGCCACCAACTCGACCGCGCTGCTCACGCGCGGTACGTCTTTGGGTCCAGACTCAGGTGCTTGATGTGCGTGCGCTTCCACGTGTAGGTGATCTCCAGCGTGCCGGCGGCGGCTTGGATCATCGCCGGGTACGAGAACTCGCCCGCTTCGGTTTCGAGGTCGGCCACTTTCTTCCACGTCTTACCGTCGTCGGTCGAACGCGCGAGGCTGATCGGGGTGCGGAGGAACGCGGTGGGGTTGTAAATCAGGAACACGTCACCGTCCGCGGTCTTCACGCAGTCGATGCCGGCGCTGGGGTTCGCCAGCGGCGTCTCCTCGGCCGCGGAGAACGTCTCGCCGCCGTCCTTCGACTCCGCGCGGCAGATCACGCGCGGGTTGCTCGACCGCATCAGCGCGACGACGCGCCCGTCTTTCGCCTCGAACAGCGCCGGCTGAATCTGGTGGAACTTCTCCGGCACCGGGAAGCCGTTGGACCGCTTCCACGTCTTGCCGTCGTCGGTGGAGCGGTCCACGAACGGCGTCCAGTTGCGGAAGCTCTCCACGGATGTCCCGGCAAGGATGGTGCCGTTCGCGAGCTGAATCGGCTTGGCCCGCACCGGACCCCAGAAGCCCGCCGGCATCATCTCCACCTTCGACCACGTCTTCCCGCTATCCGTCGAGGTCCGCGCGAAGCCGGTCCAGTTGTCGGGTTTCGGTCCGGCCTTGTACCAGAAGTGGAGCGTGCCCTTGGCGGTCTTGAACAGCACCGGGTTCCAGCACGGCTGACCGGGTTCGGTGCCGATCACCTTCGGCTCGGACCACGCCTTGCCGTCGAACGTGCTCGCCCAAATCTGCACGTCCTTCGCGCCTTCGTCCTTCCCGCCGAACCACGCGGCCATGAGCCTGCCCGGCTCATGCTCCACGATGGTGGACGCGTGGCACGAAGGGAAGGTGGCTTTCTCGAAGATGAACATAAGAGAGGTCCAGAAGAGAAGAGGAGCCGCACGATGAACGCAGACGAAAGACACGATAAGCGAAGACGGAAAGCCGTGTTAAAACAATCTTCGGTCTTCTCTTATCGTGTCTTTCGTCTGCGTTCATCGTGCGGCAAATTCTTCTGTCTTCTCACCCGCTGACGATCTGTTCCTTCTTCGCGTCCCACACCACCTTCTTGCCGGTGCGGTACGCGATGTTCGCCAGGTGCGCCGCGGTGATGACGCGGTGCCCTAGCTCGATCGGCGAACTCGGATCCTTGTTCGCCTTCACCGCGTCCAGCCAGTTGCGGACGTGCAGCGGCGTCTCGTTCACCACCTTCCATTCCGCCTTCGGCTTCATCGTGGGAACGAACTTGTCGTTCGTGTCGAACAGCTTGATCGTGCCGCCGGCGTCCGCGTCGCAGTGGAGCGTCTGCTTGGTGCCGTAGAAGGTGGCCCCGACGCCGTCGTAGCCGTTGATGAACTCTACCGCGAACGTGGCCGTGAACGTGCCGTAGTCCCACGCGCCGTGGATCACGTCCGGCGTCTCCCAGTGCTTGAAGTGGTAGGTGCCGCCGTTCGCGGTCACGCTCTTGGGCATATCGACGCCCCCGAGCCACTGTACGATGTCCAGTTGGTGCGCGCCGATGTCGGTCATCAGCCCGCCGGCGTAGTCCCAGTACCACCGCCACGCCCAGTAGCGGACCGGGTCGAACGGCACCTTCTTCGCGGTGCCGAGGAACGCCTCCCAGTTCACGCCCTTGATCTGCGCCGCGTCGAACGTCTTGGGCGGCGCGAACGGGTCGCGCTTGATCCAGTTGCGGCAGTCCCACACCTTCACCCAGACGAGCCGGCCGAAGTCGGACGACTGCACCACGTCGCGGGCGCGGGCCCAGTGTTCGCCGCTGTGCCGCTGGTTCCCGACCTGCACGATCTTCTTGGCCTTGCGCACGGCCGCGACCATCTCCTTGCCCTGTTCGATGGTGTGGCTGAGCGGCTTCTCGCAGTACGCGTGCTTGTCGGCGGCCATGACCGCGAGCAACTGCTCCTTGTGGTGGTGGTCCGGGGTCGCGATGATGACCGCGTCGAGGCCCTTGTGTTCGAGCAACTTCCGGTAGTCGTCGTAGACGGTGGGCTTCTCCTTCGCGCCCGCGTCCGCGAGTTTCTCGATGATGAAGTCGTGGCGGAACTTGGCGATGTCCGCGACGGCGACGACGTTGTGTCCGGCCTTCACGCACTCGCCGCTGATGGTGCGTCCGCGGTTGCCGCTGCCGATGAGGCCGATGTTGAGCTTCTCGTTCGCGCCGAGGGCGTGGACGGCGGGCGCGCCGAGGGCGACGGCGGTCGCGGCCGACCCGGCGATGAACGTGCGGCGGTCGGGGGTGGACATTGGCAGATGCTCCTGCGGGGGAGGGAAGTACGGAAGCGATGGTAACCGCGCGGAGCGGAGGGCGTAAGCCCCTCTTGCGATTGAAGTGGCGCGGGTCGGACGAAATTCAGGTCGGTTCCGTTCCGCGGCGCGCCAAGTCGCCGGCGAAGCGCTCGACCGCCGCCGCGAAGTCGGCGTCTTCCACGTCCCAGAGGGAACGACCCGTCTCGTCTTCCGCGAGCAGCCCGACGGTGGCGAGCGACTGCCCGAACCGCATTTCCGGGCAGCGCCCGCGCAACTCCGCGAGCCGATCCGGGAGCGTGGCGAGTTCGTCCGATGCGGTCATAGCGCGTCCCCGATGCGGCGGTTGTTCGCCCCCTCACTTCGCCGGCAAATCCAAACTCAGCGTGTTCGGCGTTTCGCGGATCGCCAACTTCAACGTCGTCGTGGCCGGGGCGGTGTAGATCGCGGGGACCGCGGTGCCCCGGGTGATGGTCACCGCGTAGTCGCCGGCCGGGGCGCCGTCGAACCGGAAGTACGTCGTCACCTGGAACCGGCCCATGTCGTCGGTGCGGCCCTCGGCCACGCGGGCGTAGGTCTTCGCGTCCGCGGTGTACGCGTGGAACGCGACCGTCGCGTCGGCGAGCGGCTGACCGCCGACCGTGACGCGCCCGCTCACCGGGAACGTCGGCTTCTTCTTCACCGGCACGCCCTTCTCTTCGCTCTCCGGCACCTTCAGGTCCGCGGGCAGAATGCCGTCGAGCAGCACGTTCGCGATCAGCGGCCGGTCCTTCTTCATCGTGACCCACGCGACGTGGTCGAACTCGCCGTACTCGGTGCCGCGGAGCCGGCTGCCGCCGCCCGTGGTCGCGAGTTGGTAGTACTCCGCGCCGTTCCGCTCGAACCGCTGGTAGCGGTGAACGTGCCCGCAGAACACGGTGTACTTGCGGCCCGCGAGCGACTGCTCCACCGCGACCCAGCCGTTCTTACCCAAGTCCTTCGCGGTCCAGATCGGCGTGTGCAGGAACACGAACGTCCACTTCGCGTCCGTGTTCGCCGCCACCGTCTTGGCGATCCATTCTTGCTGTTCCTTGTCGATCGTGCCCATCGCGTCCGGCGGGTTCTCCGAACACAGAACGAGGAACAGCACACCTTTATACGTGAACGAGTAGTACTTCTTTCCGTACCGCTCGCCCCACTTCGTCACCAGCGTCTTGTTCGCGAGGTCGTGGTTCCCCGCCGCGTAGAAGAACGGCATCTCGAACTTCTTCACGTACCCGTCGAACTCGTCCCACTGCGCCTTGATCGTCTCGTCCTTGGTCGTGTACCCCTCGATCAGGTCGCCCACGGACATCACGAACTGCGGCTGGAGCATGTTGACGCGGGCGACGGCCTGGGAGAACACCTTGTCGCGGTGGCCGCCGGTGCGGTCGGAGACGACGGCGAAGGTGAACTGGTCGGGGTCGTTGTTGAGCTTGAGCGAGGTCCACGGGTTCTTGTCGCCGCTCTCGATCTTCAACTCGCTCGCGTCGGCCGCGGCGCGGGCGTCCGGCCCCGACTCCGAGCGCGACAGGGCGACGCCGCCGGCCAGCGCGGCGGCCGTGCAGAGGCCGAGGAGGAACTGTTTCATGGCAGCGTTCCGGCGGGGTGGTGGCGCGGGCGGGTGACGGGCCGCGCCACTTGTGAGGTGAGCATACCCCCGGCCCCGACGGGTGTGCAACCGGCGAAGTGAGGGTTCGTGGAACTTTCGCACTCGGCATTTGGAGCGTCGGGTGCGGTTCCGCTACCCCGGCGGATTACTTCGTCGTGAGTTCGTACGGGGGGAGTTCGGTCGGGTTCTTCCCGACCGTGAGCCGGATCGTCGATTTGTCGGGGGCGGCGTATTTCCCGTTGAGGCGGTCTTTGCCCTCGTACTGGTTTTTCAGTAGCCCGGACGCCTCCCGCCAAGTGAACGTGACGACGTAATCCCCGGCCGGGGCACCGTCGTTGGTATCGTACGTCGATAAGGCGAACGCGCCGTTTTCATCGGTCATTGCGAGCGGGATCGTGCGATCTTTGCCCTCACCGTCTGCCGGGTTCGCGGGGTACAGATAGATGAAACAGTTCTGGGCCGGTTTGCCGTCAACGAGTACTTTCCCGGACACCGGAACGCACTTCTTCCGCCCGTCGCCGCACGACGGGAGAAGAAGCGCGAGGAGCGCGAACGGTACGCACGCCCACCGATAGCAGCGGGCGCGCGACGTGGAGCGAATCCGAGGCATGTCTTCGGTTCCGGTTGGGACGTTGGAGTCGAAGTGGGACGCGGAATCAGTTTTCGGGGACGACTTCGCCCTTGGCCGCGGTGATCATGAACGCGACGGCCCTCGCGTTCGTGCTCTTGGAGAGGAAGCGGACGGAACCGTCGGCGAACGCACAATTCACGCCGTTCGTGTGGAAGCTGTAGGCTCCCTTCCCATACTCGTTCGTGCAGCCGATGAGGCACGGACCGGAGCCGGTTCCGTTCGCCAAGCTGCCGCCGAACCAGCTCTCGCCGTTGTACGGATCGCCCCACCCGCCCCCGAGGTTCAATCCGGTCGCGGGCTGGCCGTTACGGTAGATGCTGTTCCGGGCCGCGATCTCGGTCAGCATGATTGTGTTCGATGTCCCATCGCTCACCGACAGAATCTGGTGCTTCAGGTTTGCACGGATGACGCCGTGCCGGTCTCCGCCGGACGGCGGGCCGACGATGATGTCCCACACGCTCCCGAGAATCCCACTGGTCGGGCCGTAGTCCGAGCACGCCGCGGTGAAGCCGGGAACGCCGGGAATGAGACCGCCGGGCGTCACATTCAAGCGGTTCGGGTTCGGGGTCGAGGGACACTGGAACGCCTTCAGTTGGTTCTGGATGAGAGCCGCGTTGGGCGCCTGGAAAAAGTGGGCGTTCATGTTGTACTGGGCGAACAACGGTCCCTGCTCGATGTCGGGCAGGATACGCACCCCC
>JAYUBA010000784.1:0-1591 GCA_043741075.1 Frigoriglobus sp. | reverse complement strand
GTTCGCGTTCGGGGTTCGCGTTCGGGGTTCGCGTTCGGGGTTCGCGTTCGGGGTTCGCGTTCGGGGTTCGCGATCGGCGATCGGCGTACCAGACCCAGGGCGTTGCCCTGGGCTGAGATTGTCCGACCCCTTCGGGGTCAAGAGTTCGCGGCGGGCTTGGCCCGCTTTCTTCTTGGCTGTTTACTTTGCGTTGCAAAGTTATCTGCCTCACTTCAGGAGATCGGTATGCGAAGCGCCATGGTCGAAGCTCTCACGCTCACCACCGAGGACACCACGCCGGAGGCGCTGCCGGTCGTGCGGACCTCGGCGGAGTGGGTCGCGTACTTCCGCGCGAACCTGACCAACTTGCTCGATGTGCCGTGGGGCGCGGGCGTCACCCCGGAGGAGTTGGCGGAGATCGTCGATTCGCTCCGCGCGTGGCAGCTCGGCGAAACGTCCGACGGCGCGCGCCTCCTCAAGACGGCGGAAGTACACGCGGCGACGACCGGCGACCCCGGCTTCGTGGAGGTGATCCGGCTGTTCACCGCGGAGGAGCAGCGGCACGGGGAGGAACTCGGCCGGTTTCTCGACGCGGCCGGCGTGCCGCGGGCACAGCGCGACCTCGGCGACTCGCTGTTCCGCGTGTTCCGCCACTTCCTCATGCGGATGGAGGTGTGGGCCAGCGTCGTCGTCGTCATCGAGGTTCACGCGCTGCTCTACTACGCGGCCATCCGCCGGGCGACGCGGTCGCCGCTCCTGCGCCGCATCTGCGAGCAAATCTTGCGCGACGAGGTGCCGCACATCCGCTTCCAGTGCGAGCGGCTGGCGCTCATCCGCCGCTCGCGCGGCCGGGTGCTGCGCGCGCTGACCGGGGCGGCGCACCGTGTGCTGTTCGTGGGGATCACGGCGGCGGTGTGGGTGGGTCACCGGCGGGCGCTGCGGGCCGGCGGGTTCACGTTCCGGCGGTTCTGGCAGAGCGCGTGGGCGCAGATGGGCGGCGCGTGGCGGGCGATGGACCCGCAGGCGTACCGGTGGCCGGCGACCGTTTCCGACGGATGACGCACCTTCCGCACCGCGGCCGGACGCGGTACACTGTCACTCGGTCGAATGGGTGTCACAGAGGGTCCGCTCATGTCCCGGCGATTCGCATTCCTGCTCGCGGCGGTCGCGTTCGTCCCGCCCGGCTGCGGGCAACCCGCGGCCGAGGTGGTGGAAGTCCCGCCGGCACCCGTGGTCGCGCCCGCCCCGATCCCGCCGGACCAGATCATCGTCACCACCGCGGAGAAGATCGACGAGCCGGAAGACAAGAACCTGGCGCTCACGGACCCCGGCCTGGACTCGAACCTCGAGGCGAAGCTCCCGGAGATCGATCGCCTCGACAAGCCGACGGTGGATTCGGCCATCATCATCGCGGAACCGCCCGGCGTGGAGCCGCCCGCCGTGCCGCCACTGTCCGATCCGGGCGGGTCTTACAAGGGGAACATCAGCGATTACCCTTTCCCCGGCCGCATGGGTGCGACCAAGGCCAAGCTCATCCGCGAGGGCGGCGGGAACGCCGAGAGCGAGAAGGCGGTGTCGCGGGGCCTCGCGTGGCTCGCCAGGCAGCAGAAGG
>JAYUBA010000783.1:0-1591 GCA_043741075.1 Frigoriglobus sp. | reverse complement strand
GCCAACTCCACCGACTGCTGGCGTACCCGGCGCGGCGTGGCGAAGTCTTCCTGCGGCGCAAGTATTTCCATCCAACGACGTTCGCTTATCGGTTCCTCGGCGAGTAGAATGCACTCTGTACAAGCACCTGTGAGGTCGCCATGCACCGGATCGCTCGATCGACAGCCCTGATGGCTCTTCTCGCGTGCCTGGTCGCGACGCGGCCCGCCCCTGCGCAGGCTCCCGCGATCCCGCCGTTCGACCGGACCGACACGCCCGGCGAGCCTCCCCCGGTGCCCGCCGGCCAGGGCGAAGTCCAGGGCCGAGGGCCGATCCACGAGGGGTTCGCCCAGCCGAGCAGTGGCGTGGGCCGACCCGGCGCGGTGGTGCCGAAGCAGCCGCCCGCGCCGATCCCCGAGTCGCCGCCCGACGAGCGCCCGGCCGGCGACGACGTGGCGTGGATAGCCGGCTACTGGGGTTGGGACGCGGAACGCCGCGACTTCCTCTGGGTCAGTGGCTTCTGGCGCGTCGTCCCTGCGGGGCGCACCTGGGTCCCCGGCTATTGGGCCAAGGCCGACGACGGCTGGCGCTGGGTGTCCGGCCTGTGGGCCGCGTCGGCGCAGGCCGAGGTGCCGTATGTGCCCACGCCGCCGGAGTCGCTCGATCGCGGGCCGTCCGTGCCGCCTCCCGACGCGGGCTACGACTACGCGCCCGGCACCTGGCTCCGCGACGAGAGCCGCTGGCTGTGGCGACCGGGCTGCTACGTCGCCCCGCGCGTCGGGCTTCTCTACACCCCGTCGCGCTACGTCTGGACGCCGCGCGGCCACCTCTTCGTTCCGGGCTTCTGGGACCGCCCACTCGACTCTCGCGGCGTGCTATTCGCGCCGGTGGCTTTCGGCGACGACTTCGCCCCCGCCGACGGCTGGTCCTACCGCCCTCGCTACGCCGTCGATGTCGGCGTGGCGCTCGGCTCGCTGTGGGTCGGCCCCGGTGCGAACTCCTACGCCTTCGGCGACTACTACGCCCCGCGCTACGCCCACGCGGGCTACCAGAGTTGGCTCGCCTACGGCCCCACGGCCCGCGATCCGCTCTACGGCTACTACCGCCACGCCAACCGGGACGACCCGGCGTGGCGCGGGAACCTCGTCGCTACTCACAACGGCCGCCTTCGCGGGACGGTCGCCGCGCCTCCGTCCACGATCGCCGCACAGGGCCGAGTCGGGGACGCCTCTCTGCGGACCGTCACCCCGTTGTCGAGTTATCGCAACCGCTCGCTCCGCATGGCCACCGCGACCCCGACCGAGCGCCGCGACCGCGCGAACGCGGCCTCCGCCCCTGGGCGGGTTCCGGAGGCGCGATCCGCCCCTCAGCCGACCCCGACCCGGCGCTCGCCCTACGCGGGGTACACGCTTTCGCCGTCGCGGGAGACGACCCGACACGCCGCCCCCACGCCGACGGTCCGCGTAGCCCCGCGCACGCCGCCCCGGTCGATCGAAGCGCCTCGATCCTCCGCGCCACCCGTGCATCGGTCCACGCCCGCGCCGACCGCCAGGCCGCACCCGATCCAAACGCAGGCTCCTCGGCAGACGCCGCCCGCGCGGAGTGCGCCGCC
>JAYUBA010000782.1:0-1592 GCA_043741075.1 Frigoriglobus sp. | reverse complement strand
AGGTTCACCCCATCGCTCACGCTCCGGGTTCGCCGCCCGCCAAAATCGTTTATGATTGCCTCCTCGGCCCTGGCGCTGTTTGATGAGTGCGAGTGAACCGTCGCGGAGGCTCGATGCTTACGTTCACGCTGGCGATGAAGTGGCTGCTCGGCGTGCTGTTCGTCGCCGCCGGAACGCTCCACTTCGTGAAACCCGACTTCTACGTCCGCATCATGCCGCCGTACCTGCCGTGGCACTACGAGTTGGTGCTGATTAGCGGGGCGTTCGAGATCCTCGGCGGCGTCGGGCTGCTCGTCCCGCGGCTCGCGGTGCCGGCCGCGTGGGGGCTGATCGCGCTGCTCGTCGCCGTGTTCCCCGCGAACCTCCACATGGCGCTGCACACCGAGCAGTACCCGGACATCCCGCCCGCGGCGCTGTGGGGGCGGCTCCCGTTGCAGGCCGTTCTCATCGCGTGGGCGTACTGGTTCACGCGGAAGTAACTCCGGAGGATGCCCCCGTGCCCGACCGCGCCGCCGTGATCGCCGCGCTGACCGCGTACGCGGACAAGCCCGCCACCTCGCGCGACATCCGCGCGGAACCGGGCGACATCTTCGGCCGCCCGCCGTTCACGACGCTCATGCAGTTCGCGCAGTCGCTCGACTCGCGGGCCGAACTCGACGCGCTGCTCGCGGCCGTGGCCCCACTGGTCCGCGCGGCCGACCCGTTCCGCGGCAGCGCGGTCGCGCTCAACTGCGGCACGCTGGTCGAAATGGGCGGCGACGCCGACCTCGTGTTCCCGCACCTGCTCGGGGAACTGCCCCGGCACCTGACGCTCGCACGCCGGGCGCGCGAGCGGACGGGCACCGCCCCCGGCGCGCTGTTCGACGACGACCCGGACGCGGCGAAGGCCGCCGCCGGACTGCGCTACCTGCTGCTCGCCACGATGACGGTGATCTGCCGCAAAGTGGAATACCGGCAGGCACTACGGGCGAACGCGGAGATCGCGACCGGCGTCGAAGCACTTCGCGAGGGCAACGCCGAAGCGGACTTCGTGGCGCAGGTGCTGGGTTACACCGACGGCCTCGAACTGCTCGTACTCGCCCCGAACGAGGGGAAAGGTTTCCGCGTCGCGCTCGACGCGGTCGCGACGTGCGCCCACCTGTTCACGCTGCTTCAAGCGGCGCTCATCGACGGCGGGCACCTCGAAGGCGACCCGACCGACCCGGCGGTGATCGCGACCGCGACCGGCGCGACGGCGCCCGCGCGCGCACTGCCCGACCACGCCCGGTTCAACTTCCAAACCTGGGCCGGGCTGAACCCAGACGGGACGCTCGCCGGGATGAACCTCGCGTCGTGGATCGGGGTCGAGGTCAGCCCGGCCGACATCCCGCCGTTCGACGGCGTGCCGGTGCTGCTGATCGGCCCCACCGTCGTCGGCTCGCGCGGCTGGGACAGCAACTTCTTCGCCAACATCCACGACGCGCTGCGCTCGCGGGCCGTAGTGGTGGAAGTGCTGCCGGCCGCGAAGGTCGGAGAGTGGATCGAGCGCATCAAGCGCGAACGGCGGTGAGCGCGGCTTCTTGTTTTGACCTCCCCCCTTGAGGGGGAGGTCG
>JAYUBA010000781.1:0-1592 GCA_043741075.1 Frigoriglobus sp. | reverse complement strand
GTCGGCGCTTCGCCGACCGGGTGAGGGGTAGACCTCAGCAACTCAAGGCCGCTTCGCCTACGTCGTCGTTGCCCAACGCCCCCTCACCCGCAAGGGGAGAGGGCAAAGACATCGGCACCCCGGCAGCGCGAAAAACCCGACTCCATCAGAACCGGAACTCGGCACCGAGGCTGATCGACTGGATCCAGAAGTCGGTGAGCGTCAGCGCGGCGTTCGCCGCGTCGAGCGCGTCGCCCAGCCGGCCCACGCGGCTCAGGTAGTTGAACGAGTAGCCGGCGAAGACGCGGGCGTGCGCGCTCACCTGCCGCCCGACCTGCACGTTCAGCACCGGCATCACCGCGAGCTCGCTCCGGTCCGCGCCCGTCAGCGCGCCGAGCCGCCGGAAGCCGGTCGCGGTCCGACCCTCCGCGGCGGCGAACAGACCGGTCGCGGTCGCCTCCGGCGTCACCGCGCCGAACGCCACCTTCACCGACCCGGCCGCGTACCACCCGTCCGCGCGCACCTCGCCGGCCAGGCCGATCTGCCCGCCGTGGAACGCGCTCGACACCGCCGCCCGGTTCAGCCGGAACGCGTCGCGCCCGCGGCCGTAGTCGATCGGCAGTTCGCCGAGATACAGTTCGTCGCCCAGGTACGCGTACCGGTAACCGGCGAGCGCGTCGAGCCGGGCGTTCTCCGCGCAGAACAGCTTGTGCCGGTAGTTCACATCGACCGTGGCGAAGAACGTGCCGAGCGTGGCCGGGAACCGGCCGACGACCTGCGACCCGATCGCGTCGGGGAGCACGACCACCTGCGGCGCGGAGCGGTCCGCGCCACCCGGAAACAGCACTAACGTGCCCGGCGCGCGCCCGTCGAACGTGGCGTTCGCGTCGCGGACGAAGAAGCTCGCTTCGACGCCGTGTGTGTTGGTCTCGCCGAACCACCGGCCGACGACGAGGCCCAGCGCGGACTCGAACCGCCCGGCGTCGCGCCCGCCCACGGGCAGCAGGAGTCCGGGGAGCGCCCCGCGCGACGCGAGCGGGAGGCGGACGGTAGACGGCGCGGGCCGCGTCGAGGCCCACGCCAGGTCGAGCGACGGGCTGATCCACCACCGGCCGTCCGGGCCGCACGCGTCTTCGGCCGGGTGGCGAAACCGCTCCGGCGACCGCTCCGGGAGGTACTGGTAGCCGTGGTCGTACTCGAACCCGGGCGCGCCGGGGCGCGGCACTTCGGCCAGCGGCACGGCGGACGGCAAGGGAACGGGCAGAAGCGGCGGAAGCTGGCTCGGTGCCGGTGGAAGCGCGGGCAGCGCGGCGGGCTGTGCGCGCGCCACCCCGACGCCCAGAAGCGCCACCCCGACCGCGACCAGCCAACGGGTTCGCATCCGACAACTCCTCCAGGGACTCATACGGGATCGCGCTGAACCGGAACCATCTTCTTCGTTCTGACCTCCCCCCTTGAGGGGGGAGGTCGGCGAGGCTCGGCGAGCCGGGTGGGGGGTAGCTCCGCGGACGGGGTGACGTTTCACCCCCCACCCGGCTTTGCCCATAAACGTCAGAATGGCAGGCGATTCAAAGGCTTTTCGGCCCTGTTTCGTCCGAAATCAGGGGTTTATA
>JAYUBA010000780.1:0-1593 GCA_043741075.1 Frigoriglobus sp. | reverse complement strand
TCGCAAAGCCTCTGCCCCGGCCACCCTCAACCCAACTTCAATCTCTGCGTTGCCCTGGAAGGCCACCGTCGGAGGCTTCCGCCGGGCGCGCGGTTGTGTTCCAATAAGCGCGGCCCCGAAGCGCGCGAGAGAAGCTATGAGTCCGTGTCGAACCCCGACGGTCGCGGCGCTCCTCCTCGCGCTCGCCGGGTGCGGGGCGAGGACCGATGCGCCCGCGCCGATCGGCGACCCGCCCGCGCTTCAAATTCCGGTGCCGGTTCCTCCGCAGGGCGATCCGACGACGCCCGGCGGGCCGCCCCCGGCGCTGCTACCGCAACCGGGCGAGGTGCCCGTCACGCCCGCGGACAAGACCCGGCTCGACGATGCCGAGAAGAAGGGCGGCACCGTCTCCGCGGCGCAGAACGGCGGCTACGAGGTGCGCATCGAGCGCGGCACCGACCCCGAACCGGTCCTCGCGAGTTTGAAGGGCGCGACGTGCGTCGTCGGGCTGAGCCTCGAAGGCGAGAAGGTCACCGACGACGCGCTCAAGCACCTCGACGGCTTCGACCACCTGCGGGCGCTCGTGCTTCACGATTGTGGCCGCGTGACCGGCATCGGGTTCGGCGTGCTCCCGCGGTTGCCGCGGCTGAAGGCGCTCGCGGTTTCGGAGTGCCCGGTGACGGACGCCGCGTGTGCCGCGATCGGCCGGGCCGCGACCCTGGAAGAAGTACGCCTGTCGGGGACCAAGGTGACCGACGCCGGGCTGCGGGAACTGAGCGGGCTGCCCGCGCTGGAGGCGCTGGGCCTCGCCGGCTCGCCGGTCGCCGGGTCCGGGTTCGCGGCTCCGGGGTGGGCGAAGCTGCGGGACATCGACGCGTCGCGCACGCCGTTCACCGACGGCGGAATGGAAGCCGTCGCCGCGCTGCCGGCGCTCGCGCGCCTGACCCTCGACGCCACGAAGGTGACCGACGCGGGCCTTCACCACCTGCGGGGCGCGAAGACGCTCACCGAACTGTCGCTGAGCGGCACGCGGATCACCGACACCGGGATGGCGTCGCTCAACGGGCTGGACGGGCTGCACGTCCTGGACGTGTCGAACACGGTGATACAAGGTCTGGGCTTTGCGCACGTTCCCGCCCGCAGCGGGCTGCGGAAGCTGACCCTCGACGGCAGCAAGTTCGACGACGGCGGCGCGCCGCACCTCGCCCGGTTCCCCGAACTGACGGCTCTCTCCGCGACCGACTGCCCGGTATCGGACATCGGGCTAACGTCCCTGAGGGAACTGAAGAAGCTGACGAAAGTCGAGTTGGCCGGCACGAAGACCGGCGACGGCACCGCGCGGCTGCTGGGCGCGCTGCCGGAACTGGAGGTCGCGGCGCTGGACCGCACCGCGCTCACCGACGCGGGTCTGAAGGCGCTGGTGTCCGCGCCGAAGCTGCGGTTCGTGACCGCGAGCGGAACGAAGGTGACGAAGCAAGGCGCGGCGGAGGCCGCGCGGCTCGGCCCGCCGGGCCTCCGCGTCACCGCGGAGTAACCCCGGCGGGGTTTTCTGCTCTGTTGTGGGTGGCCGGGGCAGAGTCTTCAGCTTGGAATTGGGAACCCCCCGCGGGTTCC
>JAYUBA010000779.1:0-1594 GCA_043741075.1 Frigoriglobus sp. | reverse complement strand
GGTGCCGATGTCAGCTCCCGGTCAGGAAGTCCCACCCCTTGCGGTACTCCTTGCTGACCAGTTTCGTCGCCGCGTCGGAGTTGGTGAACTTCAGCTTGGCCGCGTCCCACTCCAGCTTCTTCCCCCCGAACCGCACCGCGATGTTCCCCAGCAGCATCGCCTCCGTGAGCCGGCCCGCGTAGTCGAAGTTCGAGGACGCCAGCGCCGGCTTGCCGGCCCTGATCGCGTCGGCCCACTCCTTCTTCATCTGCTGGTCCTCGCCCTTATCGACCCCCTCCGCGCCCTTCTCCGGCTTCGTCGTCTGGATGCCGGTGAAGTCCTTGTCGGGCGTCAGCCGGAACTTCGCGCCGTAGTCGTTCGGGCTGAACAGCACGCCCTTGTCGCCGACCAGAATCGACCCGCTGTCGGAGAGCTTCTCGCCCTTCTTCAGGAGCTTCGCGAGCAACTCTTCGGGCGGCAGCACCGTCTTCCCGTCGCGCTTGCCCTCGTACCAGTGGAGGACGCACGCGGGCGAATCGCCGCGGGCCGCGAACGTGTACTGGATGTGCGCCCACGCGGGGAACGTCTCCGGGTTGATCTCGCCGGCCTCGGCAATCACGACTACCGGCGCGTCGAGTTTCAGCGCGCGGAACGCCATGTTCGCGGTGTGGCACGCCATGTCGCCGAGCGACCCGGTGCCGAAGTCCCAGTACCCGCGCCAGTCGTGCGGGTGGTACGCCGGCCGCGGGGCGAACGCCACGGCGTAGGGCCGCATCGGGGCCGGGCCGATGAACTCGTCCCAATGGACGTGCTTCGGCACCGGCGCTTCCTTCGGCCGCGCGGTGATGTCCGGCGACTGCTTCCAGTACTGCGCCGGGCGGTTCGTCCAGACGTGCGCCTCGCGGACCGCGCCGATGGTGCCCGCGTGGATCAGTTCGACCGCGCGGCGCAGGCCGTTGAGCGCCGACCCCTGGTTCCCCATCTGCGTGCAGACCTTCTCCTTGGCCGCGACCTCGCGCATGAGGCGCGCCTCGAACACGGTGTGCGTGAGCGGCTTCTGGCAGTAGACGTGCTTGCCGGCCCGCATCGCGAGGACCGCCGCCGGGGCGTGCGAGTGGTCCGCGGTGGACACGGTGACCGCGTCGAACTCCTTCGCGGCCTCGTCGAACAGCTTGCGGTAGTCGAAGAACTTCTTCGCGGTCGGCCAGGTCGAAGCGCGGCCGTTGAGGCGCTGGTCGTCGATGTCGCAGAGCGCGACGACCTCCATGAACTTCCCGGCCTGTTCGATGTCGCTGGAGCCTTTACCGCCGACGCCGATCCCGGCGACGCGGAGCTTCTCGTTGGCGCCGTAGGCGCGCCGGACGGAGACGGCCGGACCGGCGAACAGGTAGCCGAGGGTGCCGGCGGTTCCGATCTTCAGCGCGCGGCGGCGGGTGACGTTGCGGGCCATGTGGCAGGTTCCTTCGTGCGGGAGAGGGCGAGCGCACCGAGAGTAGCCGCCGCGGTGGTGCGTGTCCACAGTGGGGTTCGCGGGTTCGCGCGGCACCTCGCGCCGAGCCGCGGTGGGTGCCTACGTCTTTGACCTCCCCCCTTGAGGGGGAGGTCGGCGGCGCTT
>JAYUBA010000778.1:0-1594 GCA_043741075.1 Frigoriglobus sp. | reverse complement strand
TTCCACCCCTCACCCGGCTCGAGGACTCGCCACCCTCTCCCGCAAGGGGAGAGGGACAAGGCAACGCCCCCCTCCCTCTAGGGAGGGGGGCCGGGGGGGTGGGTTCTTACTTCCGCCTCCCCATCGACCGCGCGTTCGTGGTGCAGGGGCACGGCACCGTCGTCACCGGGTCGGTGGCGTCCGGCGGGGCCGCGGTCGGCGACGAACTGGAGTGGCACAAGGGCGACGGCACCACCGAGTCGGTTCGCGTGCGCGGGCTGAACAACCACGGCGAACCGGCGGACGAGGTCCACCGCGGGCAGCGCGCGGCGGTGAACCTCGCGGGCGTGCCGCACGAGCACGTGCGCCGCGGGCAGGAGATCGCCCGCCCCGGTTACCTCGTGCCGTCGAAGGTGCTCACGGTTCGGCTGTTCGCCTCGGCCGAAACGCGCGCGCCGGTCAAGCACCGGCTCCCGCTGCGGCTGCACGTCGGCACCGCGGAAGTGATGGCGACGGTGTCGCTGCTCGACTGCGACGCGCTCGACCCCGGCCAGTGGGGGCTGGCGCAACTCTTCCTCGCGGAGCCGGTCACGGCCGTGTGGGGGCAGCCGTTCGTGCTGCGGGCGTCGTCGGCCGAGCACACGCTCGGCGGCGGGCAGGTGGTGCAACCGACGGCGGCGAAGGTGCGCCGCCGGCACATCGAAGCCATCGAGCAGATCGAGAAGCTATGGTCCGAAGCGCCGGAGGCGCGGGCGCTGGCGGTCGCGTGGTTCGCCGCCTACCGCGGGTTCACCCCAACAGACCTCGTGCGCGAAGCCGGCGTCGAGCCGGACCGCGTGGACGCGCTCGTCGGGCAACTCGTCGCCGCCGGGAAGCTCGTCGAACTCACGCTCCCGTCGCACCGCCGGTTGCTCGTCCACGCGGAGCGCGTCGGCGAGTTGGAGGCGCGCGTGCTGGACACGCTCGCGGCGCTTCACGCCGAGAACCCGCTGATGACCACCCACGACCGGCCGAAGGCGCTCGCCCGCCTCGACTACGTGGGCGACGAGCAACTGCTCCAGGCGGTCGCGGACCGGCTCGTGCGCGCGAAGAAACTCGTCGGCGACGCGCGCCGCATCGCCCGCGCCGACTTCAAGCCGAAGCTGAGCGCGAACCAGCGGAAGCTGAAGGACAAGATCGTGGCGGCGCACGCGGCGGCCGGGTTCGCCCCGCCGGAGCCGAAGGAGTTCGTCAACCAGGCGGCCGGGAACGCCGCGGCGCTCAAAGACATCTTCGAGGTGGCGTGCGCCGAGGGCTTCCTGGTGAAGGTGACGGACGACTTCTACCTGTCGGCGGAGGCGGAAGCGGAGATGCGGCGGCGCGTGGCGGAGCGGCTCCGGACCGGCCCCGGCGCGACGGTGGCGGAGATCCGCGACCTGCTCGGCACGACGCGCAAGTACGCGGTGCCGGTGTGCGAGTACCTGGACCGCGTGGGGCTGACCAGAAGGGAAGGGGACGTGCGCGTACCGGCGGATTGTCGTTCGTAGTGACCCGCTTCAGCGGGTCTCCAAGTCGGACAGATTGTCGTTCGTAGTGACCCGCTTCAGCGGGTCTCCAAGTCGGTCTCCAAGTCGGA
>JAYUBA010000777.1:0-5479 GCA_043741075.1 Frigoriglobus sp. | reverse complement strand
GGCAGGAGCCTCGCCCGCCCGGCGCTGGCGGCTCGGCAGGAGCCTCGCCCGCCCAGCAATTACTCCTTCGGCGCGTCCATCTTCGCCTTCTCCAGCAGCCCGCGCGCCTTCATCCAGTCGCCGGCGCGGTCGGGCCAACTCGCGCACGGGTGCGGAATCTTCTTCATCCCGTAGCCGTGGCCGCCGGTCGCGTACAGGTGCAGTTCCGCCGGCACGCCGGCCTTCTTCAGCGCCATGTACATCGCCACGCTGCCCTCGCTCGTCACCGGGTCGTCGGACGAGTGCGCGAAGAACATCGGCGGCGAATCCTTCTTCACCTCGAACTCCGGCTTGAGCTTGCCCTCCTTGTCGGTGAGGTACGCCGGGTACACGAGGATGGCGAAGTTCGGCTCGTGGGAGAATGCCTCGTCACTCTTATCGACGTTATCGTACAGCCGCTTCTTGGCGAGCGCTGTGCAGACGGTGAGGTGCCCGCCGGCCGAGAAGCCGAGCATCCCGACCTTCTTCGGGTCGATGCCCAACTCCTTGCTCATGCCGCGAACGAGCTTGATCGCCCGCTGCGCGTCCTGCACCATCGCGAGGTTGTCCGGGCTTTGCGCCTCGCGCTTCGGGACGCGGTACTTGAGCAGCACGGCGGTGACGCCGAGCGTGTTCAGCCACGCGCACACGTCGGAGCCTTCGTGCTCGATGGCGAGGATGTTGTACCCGCCGCCGGGCGCGACCACGACCGCGGTGCCGGTGTTCTTGTCCTTCGGAGGTGCGTAAATGGTAATGGTCGGCTCGCTCACGTTGGCGAGCCGCTTCACGTCGTTCGGCCCCTTCTTGTCGAGGTACTTCTCCGCGCCGATGTCCTTCGTATCGCCGGGCGCCTTGCCCGGCCAGAGCTTGATCGGCTCGGCCGCCCCGGAGCGGGGGGCGTCAGTCCCCTGTGCGGCGAGTGCCAGCGTGAGTGCCAGCGGGAACCAGAGTCGTGTCATGGGAACCTCGTGGGGTGCGCATTTCCGACATGAACCCGGCCGCGCGGTTGCGATACAATGCGGCGGTACCGACGCCATTGTGCGCGAACGCGCTCGCCACGACAACGAGCATCCCATGCCCCGATTCGCGATTTTGCTTCCGGTCGCGCTTGCCGCCGCACTCGCCGGCACACAGGGGGCTGACGCCCCCCGCTCCGGGACCGCAGAGGACGCGAAAGCGCACTGGGCGTTCAAGGCGCCGGTGCGGCCTTCCCCGCCGCGCGCCGGACACCCGACGCGGAACCCCATCGACAACTTCATTTTCGCGCGGCTCGACAAGGAGAAGCTGAAACCGTCACCGGAGGCGGATCGCGTCACGCTCTGCCGTCGGCTCTACCTCGACCTCATCGGCCTGCCGCCGACGCCCAAGGAGGTCGATGAGTTCCTGAACGACGCGAAGCCGGGCGCGTACGAGCGGCTGGTGGAGAAGCTGCTCGCCAGCCCGCACTACGGCGAGCGGTGGGCGCGGTGGTGGCTCGACGCCGCCCGCTACGCCGACAGCGACGGGTACGAGAAGGACAAGTCGCGCCAGGTGTGGGCGTACCGCGACTACGTCATCGCCGCGCTCAACGCGGACGTGCCGTTCGACCGGTTCACCGTCGAGCAGATCGCGGGCGACCTCTTGCCCAACGCGACGCAGGATCAGATCGTCGCGACCGGCTTCCTCCGCATGTCGATGCTCAACGAAGAGGGCGGGGTCGATCCCGAGCAGTTCCGCATGGACGCGATGTTCGACCGCGTGGACGCCGTGGGCCGCGCGTTCCTCGGCCTGAGCGTCGCCTGCGCGCAGTGCCACGACCACAAGTTCGACCCGCTTTCGCAGGAAGAGTATTACCGCTTCTTCGCGTTCCTCAACAACGACAACGAGGGGCAGCGCGTCGTCTACACCGCGAAGGAGCGGGTGGAGATCAACCGCCTCCGCACGCAGATGACCGAGATCGAGACGAAGCTGAAGGAGACGACGGCGGACTGGGAGGCGCGGCTCGCGAAGTGGGAAGCGGCCCGCAAGGAGCCGGCGTGGAAGACGGTGACGGTCGAGAACACCGGCGACAACTCGCAGCGGTACATCGCGCAGAAGGACGGCTCCGTCCTCGCGCAGGGCTACGCGCCCACCAAGTTCAGCACGCTCATGAAGGGGCCAAGCCCGGTGAAGACGGTCACTGCGTTCCGGCTCGAACTGCTCACCGACCCGAACCTGCCGTGCAACGGGCCGGGTCGCTCCTTCATGGGCACGTGCGCCCTCACCGAGTTCAGCGTCGAGGTGGAATCCGAAAAGGAGAAGGGGAAGAAAGCAGGAGGGGGTTTGGGGGAACCTGCGGGGGGTTCCCCCAAGCAGAAGAGGCAGGTGAAGCTGGTGAAGGCGGTCGCGGACTACGCGAACCCGGAGCGCCCACTGGAGGCCAACTTCTTCGACAAGACCGACCGCCGCCGCGTGACCGGGCCGGCCGAATTCGCCATCGACGGCAAGGACGAGACCGCGTGGGGCATCGACGCCGGCCCCGGCCGGCGCAACGTGCCGCGGGTCGCGGTGTTCGTCCCCGAAAAGCCGGTCGAGGTGCCGGACGGCGGCACACTGCACTTCAACCTGAAGCAGAACCACGGCGGCTGGAACAGCGACGACAACATGAACAACAACCTCGGCCGCTTCCGGCTGAGCGTGACCGCCGACACGGTGCCGGACGCCGACCCGCTGCCGCCGCGGGTGGCCACCGCGCTTGCGATCCCGCCCGCGAAGCGCAGCCCGGCGCAGGCGCACACCGTCTTCGACTTCTGGCGCACGACGGTGCCCGCGTTCGCGGACGCGAACGAGAAGACCGAGGGGCTGTGGAAGCAGTGGCCGGAAGGCGCGACGAGCCTGATCGCGGAGCGGCGCGACGAACCCCGCGAAACGGCGATCCTGAAGCGCGGCAGTTTCCTCAAGCCCGGCGCGAAGGTCGAGGCCGGCGTGCCGCAGTTCCTGCACCCGCTTCCCAAGGGCGCGGACGGCAGCCGGCTCACCCTCGCGAAGTGGCTGGTGGACAAGAAGTCGCCGACCACGTCGCGCGCGATCGCGAACCGCGTGTGGCAGGCGTACTTCGGCATCGGGCTGATGACTTCGCCGGAAGAGTTCGGCACGCAGGGCGACAAGCCCACACACCCGGAACTGTTGGACTGGCTGGCGTGCGAGTTCATGGAGCCTTCGGTTACGCCCCAGAACGGCCGTCCTGGGGCTTTGCCTGCCTGGTCCCTGAAACACCTTCACAGGCTGATCGTCACCAGCGCCACCTACCGACAGTCGTCGAAGATCACCCCTGAGCTGCTGAAGGCCGACCCGGAGAACAAGCTGTTCGCCCGCGGCGCGCGGTTCCGCGCCGAGGGCGAGATCGTCCGCGACATCGCGCTTCACGCCAGCGGGTTGCTCAATCCGAAGGTCGGCGGGCCGAGCGTGTACGCGCCCGCGCCGGAGTTCCTGTTCAAGCCGCCCGCGAGCTACGGGTCGTTCGAGTGGGTGGAGGCCAAGGGCGCGGACCGCTACCGCCGCGCGCTCTACACCTTCCGCCGCCGCTCGACGCCGTACCCGGCGCTCACCGCCTTCGACGTGCCGGTGGGCGAAGCGTCCTGCGTGAAGCGCACCCGCACGAACACGCCGCTTCAGGCGCTCACCGCGCTGAACGAAACCGCCTTCGTGGAGTGCGCCCGCGCGCTGGGCAAGCGGGCCGTCCTCGAAGGCGGGACGACCGACGCGGGGCGGCTCACGTTCGCGTTCCGCCTGTGCGTGTCGCGCAAGCCCACCGCGGACGAACTTGCCATCCTCTCGGCGCTTCTCGACAAGACCCGCAAGCGGTTCGAGGCGGGCGAAGCGAACGCGGCCGAGATCGCCACCGGCGCGAAGGACGCGGCGAAGCCCGACGGCCTGACGCTCGCCGACTGGGGCGCGTACACACTCGTGGCGCGCGTGCTGCTCAACCTGGACGAAACCCTAACCAAGGAATGATGATGCTCCCCCTGCGCTTACTCGTCGCTTGCGCGCTGGCCGGCGTCGCCGTCTCGCTGCTCCCGGCCGAGGACAAGAAGCCCACACCCGCCGACGACGTGTTCAAACCGATGTTCGACGGCAAGACCCTCGACGGCTGGGTGAACGTGAACTGCCACCCGGACACGTTCGTCGTGAAGGGCGACGAGGTCGTCACCACCGGCACGCCGACGGGCTTCCTCCGCACCGACCGGCAGTACGAGAACTTCGTGCTGGAGATGGACTGGATGCACGTGAACACGAAGGAGGTGGGCAACTCCGGGCTGTTCGTATGGGGCGACCCGCTGCCGGCCGTCGGCTCGCCGTACACGCGGGGCATCGAGGTGCAGGTGCTCGTGAACCTGGAGTACAAGGACAAGAAGACCGGCGCGGTCACGGCCACGAGCCACGGCGACCTGTTCAGCATCTGGGGCGCGAAGTGCGTGCCGGACCGCCCGCACCCGATCGGCTGGGAGCGGTGCCTGCCGAGCGAGAACCGGGCCAAGGGCGGCGGCGAGTGGAATCACTACAAGGTCACCGCCAACGACGGCGTCATCAAGCTGGAAGTGAACGGCAAGGAGGTCTCCGGCGTGAGTAAGTGCAACCCGCGCAAGGGCTACCTCGCGCTCGAAAGCGAAGGCGCGGAGTGCCACTTCAAGAATATCAAGATCAAGGAACTGCCGACCACGAACCCAAAGCCGGAAGAAGTCGCGACGGTCGCCGAGGGGTACGTCTCGTGGTTCAGCGGCCTCGACTTCACGGGCTGGGAGGGGGAGAAGCACCAGTGGAAGGTCAGCGGCGGTGTCCTCAAGGCCGCGGGAAAGGGTGACCTCGTCAGTTCGAGAAAGTTCGGCAAGTACGAACTCCAATTCGACTGGAAGGTGCCGGCACAATCGACCGACGGCGTGCGCTTCCAACCGTCAAACGGCATCTGGTTTGAGTTCAAGCCCGGCGACGGGGCCAACACGGCCTACCCCTCTGTCGGCAATCAGTGGGAAGTGGTCGGGCCGGCGATCGAACTGAAGCCCGCCCTCAAGGCGAACACCTGGGTGCGGACCTTGCTCGTGTTCGACGGAACGACCATCACCCCTTCTGTGAATGGGCAGCAACTCCAGGCGTGGAAGGGCCTCAAGCCGATCCCGGCCGGTGCGTTCCGCTTCGTGCCATCCGCGGGCCTGGAGATCATGAACGTGTTCCTCCGCTAACGAGCTGAAGGAGAAGAAGTGATGGCCACCACGATGAACGAGACCGATGAGGTTCTTGAGATTGTCGCCCTTGCGAACAAGCTACGCCCGGCAGAGCGCGCGAAACTTGGCCGGGCGCTCATCGAAAGCCTGAACCCCGCGCTCCGCCCCGAATCGTTCAACACCCGGGCAGAGTTGATCGAGTACCTCATGGCACAGCCCGACGCAGTCGTTGGAAGCGCCTGACGGGCACTTCGCGGTTGGCGGTCTTCAGCCCCGGAGGGGCG
>JAYUBA010000776.1:0-1595 GCA_043741075.1 Frigoriglobus sp. | reverse complement strand
TCGCGGAGCCTCGCCACCCTCTCCCGCAAGGGGAGAGGGCAAATACACCATCGCCCGTCGCTCGCGCTCCGGGTTCGCCAATAATCGTTAGGCCGCTTCCGCGGACTGGTACAACCGGGCGAACCCGCGGCCCTCTTCCTTCTCCACCAGATCCAGGTACGCCTGCTCCGTCTGCATCCCGACGCTGCGCACGGTGATGAGCGACACCTTGTGGTCCGCGAGCGTCTGGAACAGCTGCGCCAGCACGAGCGCGTTGGAGGTCTCGTCGCCGAGCTTGATCTCCAGGCGCCGGTGCCGCAGCACCGCGTGCGTCACGTCCTTCATCGCGCGAACCGCCTGCACCGTCTTCGTGATCGCCTTCTGCTCGCCGTCGAGGTCCAGCTCGTAGTGGTTCTTGCGGATGCGGCCCTTCAGGTCTTGCAGGCTGCCGTGGAAGATCAACTGCCCCTTGTTGAGCACGCACGCGTGGTTGCACACCTCGTCCACGTCGCTCAGGTTGTGACTGCTGATGATGAGCGTCTTCTCGGCCGCGAGCCGCTTGATGAGTTCGAGCATCGACCGCCGGGCCTCGATGTCCAGGCCGTGCGTCGGTTCGTCCCAGATGAGCAGGTCCGGCTCGTTGATGAGGCTCGCGGCGACCGCCAGCCGGGCGGTCATGCCCGGCGTGAAGTGCGCGATCGACTCGCCCGAGTGCGGCAGCAGATCGACGGCGCGGATGAGGGTGGCGAGCTTCGGCTTCCGCACGTCCGCGGGCAGGCCGAACAGGCGCGCGATGTAGTCCAGGTAGACGATCGGCGTCATACCCTTGGGGAACTGCGGGTTCGTGGGGATGTAGCCGATGCGGCGGCGCAGGTCCGCGGCGTTGGGCGACATGGTCTGCTTGAACACCTTCGCCCACCCGGCGGTGGGCCGGTGTAGGCCCAGCACCAGGCGCAGGAAGGTGGTCTTGCCGGCACCGTTGGGGCCGAGCAGCCCCAGTACGCACCCCGGCTCGATGGTGAGCGACACGTCGTTGAGCGCGATCTGCCGGTTCTGGTAGATCTTCGTCAAGTGGTGTGTTTCGACGACCAGTTCCGTCGCTTCCGCCACGGGCGCAACCTCCCCGGAGTGCCGACTCGCGGCGGCGTATACCCGCGACGGGCCGGCGAATCCAGGGCAGATTGGCGGGAGAACGGCAAATCGGAGAACTGAAGCGGGGTCACTTCTTGTACACGGCCTTGGGGTCGAAGACGCGCTCGGCGATCACCTTCAACTCGCCGGCGTCGAGTTGGCGGAAGAAGCAACTCTTGTAGCCCTCGTGGCACGCGGCCCCACCGATCTGCTTCACCTTCAGCAGCACCGTGTCGGCGTCGCAGTCGATGAAGACGCCGCGCACCTCCTGGACGTGCCCGCTCTCTTCGCCCTTGCGCCACAGCTTGTTGCGGCTGCGGCTGAAGTACACCGCGCGGCCGGTGCGGACGGTCTCGTCGAACGCCTCGCGGTTCATCCACGCGAGCATCAGCACCTCGCCGGAGGCGGCGTCCTGCGCCACGGCGGGCGCCAGGCCGTCGGCATTCCAGGCCACGCTTTCGATCCAGTCCGTCGTCACAGTCGCA
>JAYUBA010000775.1:0-5484 GCA_043741075.1 Frigoriglobus sp. | reverse complement strand
ATTGGTCGAGCAAGACCCTACCGACGAACCGGCCTCGGTGCTGCTCGTCCGAATCCGGGCCGAGCGGAACGGAGCCACTCCGCGAGTCACAGAACAAGCATCGCCCCCGACGAAGGTCCAGGTCAGCCGCTACATCGTGATGCTCCTGCGGGCCTGGGACGCGAAGGCGGCCCGTGAGACGCTGGAGACGTGCCTCGTCTTGATGCTGAACGACGACGCCCGGCGGGCGATCCTCGGCAAGAAGCCGACGGCGAAAGCGAAGACCAAGAAGGCCGCGAACGGCCACACGCACATGCCCGGCCTCGACCGCCTGCTCGGTGAACTAGTGACGGCGAACTTCGTCACCCCGCCCGAAACCGTCCGGGGCAAGCAGGTGTTCGCCATCGGGGGGAAGGCCCCCACCGTCGCCGACCTCAAAGCACTCCTCAAAGCCGAGGACGAGCAGCGGCTCAAAGAAACCCTTCAAGCCCTCGAAGTCCTCGGCGAGGAGCGTGCGAGGCTCGAACTCGACGCCGTGACACATGCCACCTACGAGTTTGTTTCCTGACGAGGCCGAGCCGCTCGTCACCCCCTGCGACCGAACCGAGCCGACCGTGTGGGTCCGGCGGCTCGTCGTCGTCGGCGACAGCACGCCCGACGCGACTGTCATCCGCGATGTCGAGTTCAAGACCGGCCTCAACATCATCCGCGTCGCCGACCGGCCGCCGGGCGAGACCCGCCCCATCGGCCACAGTGTCGGCAAGACGCTTCTCGCACGCCTCATCCGCTACTGCCTCGGCGAGGCCCACTTCGCCGAGGCCGACACGACCGCCGCCGTCCGGTCGAAGCGGCCGGGGGCATATGTCCTGGCCGAGATTCGAGTTGCCGGGGCGTCGTGGGTCGTCGCCCGCCCGCTGCGGGCTGGGTCGGCCGGGAACTCGTGGTCGGTCCGCGCCGACGACTGGCACGCGGCTCTCGCGGAGAACGTCGAGCGGCTGCGGTACGCCGAGTTCGTGGACGCAATGACGGCGGTCGTCGTCGCTCCACCCCCGACGTTCACCCTCCCGCACGCCGGGCACGCGCCCCGGTGGGTCGATGTGCTGGCATGGCTGGCACGCGACTACGAGTGCCACTACCGCAACCACAACGAGTGGCGTGCCCCGGAGGCCGACTCCGGCACCGCCCGTCTCCACCTCGACGACGCCGGCCTGCTGATGAGTTGGGCGATGGGGTTGCTCGACACGACCGAGATCGAGGAGCAGGCGCGGCGAACGGCCCTGCACGCGGACCACGCAAAGGCCGAGCAGGAGGCCGCGCGGCTGGCCCGGCAGATAGAAGTGCTGCGGCCGGCGCTCGGCAAGGCCCTGGACCTCGACGCGGACGCGCTGGCCGCCGGGTTGTTTGGGTCGGCGGCGGAGGACGCGATTCGGACCCGGCAGGAGAGGCTGACCGCACTGCTCAAGGATTTCAGCGACGACGCGGCGGCGCAGGGGCTGCGGACCGAAGCGGTGCAAACGGCCGCCGCCGTGACGACCGCCGAAATGGACCTCCGTCGTCTGGAGGGCCAACGGACCGCGACCCAGGCCGAAATCCGTCAACTTGAGGACGCGAGCCAACCCCCGCCGCTCGATCCGTTCGATCCCCGCGCCAGGTGCCCACTCGAAGTGGGGTGCCCGTTTCACCCGTCCAATATCACCCCCGTTTCGGACCCGTCCCGTGCGGCGCGGCTCGCGGTCCGGCGACCGGAACTGGCCGCCGTCGCGGAGCAGATCACCGAGCGGACCCGCGACCTGCCCGGCCTGCGCCGCCACGCCGACGACGCACAAACGCGGTACGACGCCGACCAGCGCACGCGGCTGGAGCGGAGCCGTGGAACGCTCGCGACCATTGGCCGGCTCGACGCCCTGACCGAACAGCTAACCGAGTTCACCGCCGCCCAGCGCGAGCGCGAGGTTCAGGAGAAGAAGGCGGAGAGGCTCAACGCCCAGATCGAGGAGTCGCAGAAGAAGCAGCGGGCGGCGAAGGGGGCGCACGCCAAACGGCGCAACCAGGTCAGCCGTTGTTTCGACCGCGCGATCAAGGCCCTGCTCGGCCCGGAAGCGGGCGGACAGGTCACCCTGGACGCACGGGGTATGAAGCCGGAGCCGGACGGCACGGTCCCCGTGCGCGGCGGGGCGTTCCGGTCGCTGGGGACGGTGCTGGCGTTCGACCTCGGCTGTCTGGCCGCCGCCGTCGAGGGCGTCGGCCGGCTCCCGGCGTTCTGGCTGCACGACAGCCCGCGCGACGCGGACATCGAGCCGGTGCTGTACGAACGCCTGTTCCGCTTCGCCCGCGACCTTGAACAGGTCTACGGGGAGCGGGAGCCGGCCTTCCAGTACATCGTGGCCACGACGACCGCACCGCCAGAAGAGTTGGGGCAGTCACCGTTCGCCCGACTGACACTCGACGCCCGCGACGAAACCGGGCTGCTCTTGGGCGTCCGTCTGTAAATCAGCAGCCGGATGTTGCGCCGCCAACAGAGCCACGGTCGCCCCAAGTGTCGGGGTGGCACTCAAGGCGAGTGCCCGCCACGTTCGTCAACACCGTGGAAGGCGGTCGTTCTATGTCGGCCGGTGAACCCATACGTCTATTGATGCCTCTCTCGGCCGGTAACCGAAGTCGTTTCTCAGACCTCCACCCGCTCCCGCGCCTCCACCGCGAACCGGTATTGGACCTTTGCCTCACCGCCCTCGACCCGGTGCCGCCCGCGCTCCAGTCGGAGGGTGAGCCGCTCGTCTTCGCCCTCCGCGACGAGCGTCTCGTCCTGGTGCGCGGTCAGCACCCTGCCGACCGCGCGTTCCCGCCCGGCGTCGGTATCGCGGTCCCCGTCCGGAATCACTTCCTTGACCAGACCAAGACGGACGGCGAGCCGCACCCATTCCCCCGGCCGCAACCACTCGTCCGGGCGTGCGGAACCCAGCATCGCCAGTGCCCCCCGGAGCGGGTCATCGGCCGTTTGCCGGGCCGCGTAGTTGCCGAGGAAGTCCTCGAAGCCGCCGGCCCGGAGGATGCCGCCGACGACAGCGGCCCACTCGGTCATTGGGTGTCGCACCTCCCGGTCCAGCGGTCGCCCGGCAGCCACCCATCGCGCCACCAGGCCGCGCAACTCCGCCTCGATCTGGCCCCGGTGCGCGGGCAGGTACTCGTAGCGCGGGTTCCCAATCGGACTCACCCGCGCCCGGACATCGCCCGTGGGCGTCAAGTGGATCGGTAGCCGGCGGTTGGCGATGTCCTCACTGATCCGGCCGTGGTTGGTGCTGATCCCGATGACCAGATCGTTCCGCCGACCGAACGGCCCGGCGAGCTTCGAGGAGAACAGGTTCAGTTCCGGCGCGGTCACCATCCGCTCGATGCAGGCCGAGGCGATGTGCGGTGCCCCCTGGCCGAGCCTAGCGTTCTCGATCACGATCATTCCGATTCGGTGGTCGCGGCTCAGGTGGCCCGTGATCGCCTGCTCCAGTGCCCAGTCGGTGCGCTGGTAGCTCACGGCCTTCGTCGGCGTGGCCCCGGCGGCGAACGTCAGCACGGTGTCCTTGCCGGCGTGCGACTTCGAGGCCGTTACCACCGATATGGGTTTCCGGCCGGGCCAGTGGTTCCGCAACAGGACCGTCAGCGCGGCCGCGACCGTGTTGGTCCGGTCGGCGGCCGTCGCGAACGGCATCACGTCCAGAAACGCAAGGGTGCGTTCGAGGCCGTTCGCGACGGGCGCTCCGGCCCCGGCGTAAATGACCCGCTCGCCTGGTCCGCCGTCGGTGTAACCGGGCGGGGTGAGGGTGAAGTCGCGGAGGTAGCGGGGGCCGGTGACCACCTCGTCCACGGGGCGAAATTGTCGCAGGAACGCCTCGCTCGCCAGCATGGTCGCCAGGTGCGTCCCCGGCACCATGCTCCCGCGCATCCGCCCGGCACGGATCACGCGGACGCGCACCCGGTCCACGATCACGGCGGCCAGTCGCTTGCCCCCGACGATCTCGACCGGCGGGACCGCCGGGTCGGGCGAGGCGAGCAGCAGGCCGTCGGCATACGCGGGCCGGCGGTACAGGTCGCCCGCCGCCGCGAGGGACCGGGCGAGGGCGACGTAGTTGTCCACCGGGTCGCGGTCATCGTCCCACTCGATCTCGCCCACCCCGGCCAGCGCCGGGGGAACCGGGTAGTCGGTGCCCCGTGGTGTGCGGTCGTCGCCGACCGAAGACGCCTCGGCGTCAGACCCCTGGTCGTGGGGCGCGAGTCTCGGTCCCCGATTGTCGCTGTCACTCATGGTTGCCCCGCGTTCACGTCCTACACACACGACACGGGCGACACAACCTACACGGCCACACGCCGACTCTGGCCGTCGGCGCGCAAGTCCGCCATCGCCCACGCGGGCGCGCCGATACGCCACGACCCGATGCCGTGAGGAGAAACCTGCGGATGCGCGTGGTCAACACCGCGCCTGGGGCGACGTGCCACCAGAAGGGAATCACCGCTCGAAAGCGAGGGACACGGTACTCCGATCCTACGGCCTTGCGGGCACAATATCAAGGGCGTGGCGTGAAGCAAGTTGTTTCACGTCAACGACTTGTACCCCACTTCCGGGTATTTGTCCTCCGAGGTGATGAGGTGCTTTTGCCGCATCTCCTTACGGGCACTTGTACACGGGCGCGATGGCTCGGTCGGGCGTCCGTGCCGAAAAAAGTTGGCGAAAATCGGCTGCGGCTTCGTACCGTCGCGATGATGTTGCACTGGTGGGCGTCAGGCCGGCGCGGGAACTCCGGGGGGTACTGGCAACTCGAAGTTGGCCGCGACATCATGGCCGCCCGTGTTGCTCGGCGGACCCGCGACCGTGCCCTTCCAATCACCGACCCAGAGCGGCCACAGGTCCGGTCTGGCGGTCGCCCTCGCGAGTAAAGAGTTGCTCCACGAACTCGACCACCCAGGGGTGCCTGCGGCTCTTCACGAGCCGCGTGCTTCTCGCGCCTCGGCTCGTGGGCAAAAAACTTCTGAGAGATGTTTTGGCTTGGCTGGGGGAGTGTTGTGCCTGACTCTAAACAGTCGCACTCGGTGCGGCAGTTGCGGCCACCGGCTGGTAACCTCGACCTCTGCAAGGGCGCTACCGCCGCTAATATAACGTCGTTTTACCGAGATCAGATTGTCTCCGAACCTCCCCGGCGAAAGCGGCTGAAGTCAGTGAAGATCACTCCATTTCGCGCCAGGACGCGCCCGCCCTGCGATCTCTTCAGGCGGCGGGACTGGTGCCTTCTTGACCAGTACGCGGCGGTACAGCCACACAGGGGGCAAGGGACGAGCTTCGAGCGCGTCCGCGCATCGGCTGGAGACCCGGCGGCCAGGGAACATGCCGCCAAATCCGGCCGGTCGAGAAGTTCGAGATCGTCCCCCTGCTGACCCTCAACGCCCTCGCGATCTCGGCCTTTGGGTAACCTTTGATGATCCACTGGATCGCCTGGAGGGCCTTCGCGTCCGAGAAGCCGG
>JAYUBA010000774.1:0-1597 GCA_043741075.1 Frigoriglobus sp. | reverse complement strand
CTCGCAAAGCCTCGCCGACCTCCCCCTCAAGGGGGGAGGTCAAAGCCAAGGCGGCAATTGATCCAGCGGGCGTGGTTCCATCGAGAATCGGCAGCATGGACCACACCCCACCGCCGCCCGACGCTCCCGGCGCCCCAACACCTCCGGTCGCGGACGCTCCCGGTGAACCGCCCGTCAAGCACTCCTCGCCGTTCCGCCTCCTGCTCCTCGTGATCGTGGTGTTCGTCGGGCTGTTCCTGGTGCTGCGCACGGTGGCCGTCGAGCCGTTCGGCGTGCCGACGGGCAGCATGGCCCCGGCGCTCATCGGGCACCACCGCGACGGCCCGTGCCCGCGGTGCGGCTACCCGGTGCGCGTCGGCCGCCCCGCGACCGGCGGGAACGCCCACTTCGCCGACATCACCTGCCCGAACTGCGACCACCACTTCTCCCGCGCGAGCGACCGCGACCTGAGCGGCGACCGCCTGCTCGTGGACAAGAACATCTACAGCCTGCGGAACCCGCGGCGCTGGGAGATGGTCGTGTTCCGCTGCCCGGACCCGGACCCGAAAGAGTTCGGCAAGCCGTACGTGAAGCGGCTCGTCGGCCTGCCGGGCGAAACCGTCACCGTCATCGACGGCGACGTGTACATCGACGGCCAGATCGCGCGGAAGGGTCTGGCCGAAGTCCGCGAGACGCTGTTCCCGGTGTTCGACATGTCGTACCCGCCGCCCGGCGGGTGGGGCGTGCGGTGGGTCGTCGCCACCGACCCGGACCCGCGGCTCCCCGCCGGCACGCCGGGCAACCGGACCGCGAGCGAGGTGCCCGTCATTCAGGAGAACGCGCTCGTGCTGGACGCGGCCGAGGCGCCGCAGGCGATGGCCGCCATGACGTACCGGCACTGGCACCTGGACGCGGGCCGCGAGGAGCCGGTGCGCGTCTGGAACGCCTACGACGGCTCCCCGCGGCACTTCGGCCAGTTGCCCGCCGCGCACGACTTCATCCTCACCTGCGACGTGGAAGTAACCGCGACCACCACCGCGGAAGCGTGCTTCGCGTGCCGGTTGCTCGACGGCGCGGACGCGGTGACGGCCGAAATCACGGTCGGGCCGAAGGCGGTCGGTCGGGCGCAGCTCACCCGCGAGGGCCGCGGCGGACTCGATTCCGCGGGCGGCGTGTCGCTCGAACCCGGCCGCACGCACCGGCTGGAGTTCGCGTTCGTGGACCGCCAGGCGCTTCTGGCCCTGGACGGCAAGTTGATCGTCCCGCCGGCGCAACTGGAGCAGGTGTCGAACCGCAAGGACGTGTCGAAGCCGCTGCAACTGGGTGTGCGCGGCTGTCGTGTGGTGGTGCGCAACCTGAAGTTGAGCCGCGACATCCACTACACGCAGTACGGCGAACACGGCACGCGGCACCCGACCACGCTGGGGGCGAAGGAGTACTTCGTGCTAGGCGACAACAGCGGGAACTCGCAGGACAGTCGGAAATGGCCGTCGCCGGGCGTGCCGGAAGCCGACTTCATCGGTAAACCATTCCTGGTTCACCAGCCGCTGCGGCTCGCCCGCGTCATGATCGGCGGTCGCGAGCGCGTGTTCCAGACGCTGGACTGGTCCCGCCTGCG
>JAYUBA010000773.1:0-1598 GCA_043741075.1 Frigoriglobus sp. | reverse complement strand
TTCAACTTCTCGACCTTGATCGGGGCGGCGGTTTTTTCGTCCGCGCCCAGAATCCACACGGTCGCCGACTTCGCCTTGTGGTCGGGCTGGAACTCGCCGTGCCACTTGCCCCCGCCGAAGTCGAACACCACGCCCTTGTGCGGCCCGGCCCCGTGGCCGTGGTCCTCGTCCTTCTTTTTGTCGTCCGGCTTCGCGGGCGCACTGGGGTCCGTCTTGCCGCACCCGGTCGTCCAGGCCAGACCCAGGCCGAGTACGGTCGCCGTCAACATCTTCCAGTTCATCGCAAACCTCCGTGGGTAAGAAACACTCGGTCTTTCGCGACCACTACCCGGCCGCAGGGGTGCCCGCCGGCGGGGCGTCCGCCAGCGGGTCGTCGCCCGGCCCGGTCCTGGCGAGGCGCTCGGCGTCTTTGCCGCTGAACCGCCAAAACAGGCCGGGGTGAATCAAGAACTCGCAGAACGTCGAGGTGATGAGGCCGCCGAGGATCACCGTGGCGACCGGGTAGAGGATTTCGCGCCCCGGCTTCAGCCCCTCGGCGACCAGCGGCACGAGCGCGATCCCGGCCGTGAGCGCGGTCATCAGCACCGGGGCGAGCCGCTCCAGGCTGCCGCGCAGGACCATCTCCTTCGAGCACGCCTCGCCCTCCTCGCGCATGAGGTGGGCGTAGTGCGACACGAGCAGGATGCCGTTTCGGACGGCGATGCCGCCCAGCGAAATGAACCCGACCAGGCTCGCCACCGTGAGCGTCTGGTTCGTCAGGACCAGCGCGAGGACACCGCCGATGAAGGCGGTCGGCAGGGCGTTCAAGATTTGCAGCACGATCCGCCACGACGGGAACAGGACCAGCAGCACCGCGAACATCCCCACGACCGACAGACCCGCGAGCGCGGTGATGAGCCGCGTCGCCCGCTTCTGGCTCTCGAACTGGCCCCCGTAGTCGATCTCGTAACCCGGCGGCATGTTCGGCTTCACGGTCTCCTCGACGCGCTTCTGGATGTCCGCGACCGCCGAGGCCAGGTCGCGGTCCTGCACGTTGCACCGGACGATGATCCGCCGCCGGACGTTCTCGCGGTTGACCGCGTTGGGGCCGAGGCCGTCGCCGATGTCGGCCACCTCGCCCAGCAGCACCGGCTTCTGGCCCGGCCGCTCGATGCGGAGTTGGCCCAGTTTCGGCAGGTCGGTGCGGAACGGGTCGTCCAGGCGCACGAGCAGGTCGAACCGCTTCGGGCCGTCCACCACCTGCGACACCTCTTCGCCCTGGAGCGCGGTCTTCACGACGGCAGCCACCTCGTCGCGGGTCAGCCCGTGGAACGCGAGGTCGGCCGGGCGCAGCCGGACGTGGACCTCCCCGGTGGACTGCTGGGCCTCGACGACGGGCGTGGTGACGCCGGGGATGTCGGCGATGGCGGTCTTTACGCGCTCGGCCTGCCGCCGCAGCACGTCGAGGTCGTCCCCGTAAATCTTGATCGCGATCTGGGCGTAGACCCCGGAGACCATGTGGCTGATGAGGTGCTGGAGCGGCTGCTCGGCCTCCACGTCCGCGCCGGCCGCCGCGTCCTTCAGGTCCGCGAGAACCAACTTGATCGCCTCCTCGCGGG
>JAYUBA010000772.1:0-5490 GCA_043741075.1 Frigoriglobus sp. | reverse complement strand
GGGGTAGGTTCCTGGTCGCTCAAGCGAATGCACCGGCTCATCATGACCAGCACCACCTACCGGCAAGCGTCCGCCATTGCGCCCGACGCGAAGAAGCTCGACCCAACCAACGCGCTCTACTCGCGCATGCCGCTCGTGCGGCTCGACGCGGAGGCGCTCTACGACTCGCTCCTGCTGGTCGCGGGCAAGCTGGACGAAACCCGCGGCGGCCCGGCCGACGCGGTGCAGGCGCGCAAGGACGGACTCGTCACGCCCGTCGGCAACGCGAAGGGCTGGCGGCGGCTCGTGTACGTGCAGCAGACGCGGAAGCAGCCGGCGACGCACGCGGAGACGTTCGACTTCCCGCAGATGAACCCGAACTGCGTCGAACGCCGCGATTCGACGGTCGCGCCGCAGGCCCTTCACCTGATGAACAACGGGATGGTGGAACAACTCGCCGGCGAGTTCGCGAAGCGCGTCCGCCGCGCCGCGGGCGGGCAGCCGGCCCGGCAGGTGGATGCTGTGTACTTGATCGCGCTGAGCCGCGCGCCGACGGCCGACGAGAAGAAACTCGGCGTCGAGGCGTTGGAGAAGTTCGCGGACGAGTGGGAGAAGCAACCGGCCGCAAACGGCACGCCCGACCGCGACGCGGCGGAGTTGAAGGCGCTCGCGACCTACTGCCACGCGATCCTGAACTCGGCCGCGTTCCTTTACGTCGATTGAGGTTGTGATGGAATCGTTATTCACCCGCCGCGACCTGTTCCGCAGCGTGCCCGGCGGCATCTGCGGGGCCGCGCTCGCGTCGCTAGTGCGCGCGGAGGACGCCGCGCCGCACACCGACTTTGCGCCGCGCAAGCCGCATTTCGGGGGCAAGGCGAAGGCCGTCATTCACCTGTTCCAGAACGGCGGCCCGTCGCAGATGGACCTGTTCGACCCGAAGCCGGAACTCGACAAGCACCACGGCGAGAAGTACGCGGACAAGCTCGCCGGCGAGATCGAGTTCGTGAACAACGCCGGCGCGATCATGCGCAGCCCGTTCAAGTTCGCGAAGCACGGCAAGTGCGGGGCGACGGTGTCCGACGCGATGCCGCACCTCGCAACGGTGGTCGATGACGTTACGTTCATCCGGTCGATGCACACGACCAACATCACGCACGAACCGGCCGTCTACATGATTCAGTCCGGGAAGATCACGCCCGGCCGGCCGACGCTCGGCGCGTGGGTCACCTACGGTCTCGGCAGCGTCAACCAGAACCTCCCCGCGTACGTCGTGTTGGACGACCCGAAGGGCCTGCCGGTGAACGGCGTGGAGAACTGGCAGGCCGGGTTCCTGCCGCCGATGTTCCAGGGCACGCGGTTCCGCTCGACCGGCTCGCCGGTGCTGAACCTCAAGCCCGACACCGAGCGCCCCGCGACCGTCGCCAAAGCCGAAAGCGAACTGCTTTCCAAGCTCGACGCGCTGCACAAGAGTGCGCGGCCGAACCAGCCGACGCTCGACGCCCGCATCGCCAGTTACGAACTCGCGGGGCGGATGCAGTTGGAAGCGACCGACGCGCTCGACATCTCGCAAGAACCGCGTGCGATTCAGGAGATGTACGGCATCGGCCGCGAGCCGACGGACTCCTACGGCCGCCGCTGCCTGATCGCCCGCCGCTTGATCGAGCGCGGGGTACGGTTCGTGCAGTTGTACATCAACCTGCACATCTGGGACACGCACAACAACATCGCCACCGACCTGAAGGCCGCGTGCGACCGCACCGACAAGCCCACCGCGGCGCTCGTGCGCGACTTGAAGCAGCGCGGGCTGCTCGACAGCACGCTGGTCATCTGGGGCGGCGAGTTCGGGCGGTTGCCGATCGCGCAACTTCCGGCGGACAAGGACGAGCGGAAGGCGGGTCGCGACCACAACAAGAACGCGTTCTGCACGTGGATGGCGGGCGGCGGCACGAAGGCCGGCACGACCTACGGCGCGACGGACGAACTCGGCCTGACGGCGGTGGAGAACCGCGTGAGCGTCCGCGACTGGCACGCGACCATCCTGCACCTGCTCGGCATGAATCACGACCAACTCTTCATCGAGCAAAACGGTCTGAAGGAGAAGCTCACCGGCGTCGAAGACGCGAAGGTCGTGAAGGGAATTCTGGCATGACCGAGGAAGAATGGCTCGCGTGCGAAGTGCCGATTCGCATGCTTGAATTCCTTCAGCGCGAGGCCAGCGACCGCAAGTTCCGTCTGCTTGCCTGTGCGATCGTCCGTAGTTTGTGGCAATATCTCGACGCCCACACTGCGCAACCACTGGTGGATACCTTTGAAGCTTACACTGACGGCCGCACGTTGTACTCGGAGGTCAATGAGAAGCGCGGCGTAGTATCCAACCTCGCGCATTCACTCCGCCATGATTCAGCGACGCGTGCCGCGTTGGAAGCCTGCCTCCAATTGACCGGCATGGCAGTCAACGACTCGACTGCGTATTGGAGTGGCCGGGCAGTCGTGTTTGATGCCGTTCGAGTTGAAGTACTCGCCTTGCACGCGGCGGGGGGCGAACCGGATGACGCAACGGACTCAGCGTCTCCGTATCAAGCGAAGGTCCTTGGGGCATCCCTCGTTCGCGACATCTTCGGGAACCCATTCCGGCCGGTGGCGTTCGACGCGGCGTGGCGCACGTCAACGGCGGTCGCGCTCGCGGCGCAGATGTACGAGTCGCGCGAGTTCGGTGCGATGCCGATCCTCGCCGACGCGCTCCAGGACGCCGGGTGCGACAACCCCGATATCCTGAACCACTGCCGCGATACAGCGCAGGGGCACGTTCGCGGGTGCTGGGTGGTGGATTTGGTGCTGGGGAAGGCGTGACGCGGATAGCCTTGGCGCGTGAGAGCCGCTGCCTTGACCTCCCCCCTTGAGGGGGAGGTCGGCGGCGCCTCGCCGCCGGGTGGGGGGGTGAGACGTTGCACCGCGCGTGTCGCCTCACCCCCCACCCGCCGCGTCCAAAGCGACGCGGCGACCTCCCCCTCAAGGGGGGAGGTCAAATCCAAAGCGCGGCCCTGCGATCCATCGGCGGAAGAGGCGGCATCACACGCTCCGCTTGGTCACTACAATCACCCGCTATGGGAACTCCCGACCCCTCTCCCGCGCCCGCCCCTTCCACCGCCGCGCCGGACGCGACCAGCCTGCGGGACATCTCCCCGCAACAGTGGAAGTCCGGGGCCGCCGCGTGGCTCGGCTGGATGTTCGACGGCCTCGACATGCACCTGTACGTGCTCGTCGCCACGCCGTTCGTCGCCGAACTCCTCCTGCAACCGGACACCAAGCACCCGGACGTGGGCTTCTACAGCTCGTGGATTCAGGCCGCGTTCCTGTTCGGCTGGGCGCTCGGCGGCGCGTTCTTCGGCCGCATCGCGGACCGCATCGGCCGCAGCCGCGCGCTCATGCTCACCATCCTCATGTACGCGTGCTTCACCGGGCTGTCGTTCTTCGCCCAGACGTGGTGGCAGTTGATGATCTTCCGGTTCGTCGCCGCGCTGGGCATCGGCGGCGAGTGGGCCATCGGCGCGTCGCTGCTGTCCGAAACGTGGCCGAAGAAGTGGCGGCCGTGGATCGCGGCCGTCCTTCAGAGCGCCGTGAACATCGGGGTGATGATCGCGGCGCTGGCGGTGTTCCTGATGGCCGACCTGCCGCCGCGCTACGTGTTCCTGATCGGCGTGATGCCGGCGCTGATCGTGCTGTGGATTCGGAAGGCGGTGCCGGAACCGGAGGAGTGGGCCGGGGCGAAGGAGGCCGCCGCCGCGAACCTGCCGCGGTTCTCCGACCTGTTCCGCCCGCCGGTGCGGCGGATCACCATTCTCACGCTGCTGGTTTGTTCGTGCGCGCTCACCGCGCACTGGGCGTTCCTGTTCTGGTATTTGCAGCACCTTCGCAACATGCCGGAACTCGCCGCGTGGACCGCCGGGGAGCGGAGCGAACTGGCCGCGTCCGCGATGTGGGTGGTGATCGGCTCGTCCATCGCCGGGAACTTCATGGCGGGCGCGCTGGCGAACTGGGTCCGCTACCGCTGGGCCATCGTGACGCTGTGCCTCGCCTACTGCGCCGCGATGACCGCGACCTACGGCGTCCCGCGCGACCACAATTCCTTGTGGCTCGGCTTCATCGCGATCGGCTTGAGTCAGGGCTTGTTCGGGCTGTTCACGATGTACATGCCGCCGCTGTTCCCGACGCTGCTGCGCACCACCGGTGCCGGCTTCTGTTATAACTTCGGGCGGATCGCGGCGGGCGTGGGCACGGTGCTGTTCGGGCTGTTCGCGCCGGTCGGCGACTACCGCCTCGCGTTGCTCGCGGCCGGGTTCCTGTTCATCCCCGCGGCGCTCGTCGCGCTGCTGCTGCCCGAACCGCCGGATGAGGTGGTCAACGTGAATTAAGGCTGTCTATTCGTAGCGCACGCGGCCCGCGTGCGTTTGCGAAGAGCACGCGGGCCGCGTGCGCTACGAAAAGGAACCTCTCCCATGCCCGCCTACACCGCGAACGACCGCTGGGCGAAGCTGCCGGCCGGGTTCGGCTGGAAGGAAGTCGCCGCGGTCGCCACCGACTCGCGCGACCGCGTCTTTGTCTTCAGCCGCGGCGAGCACCCGCTCATGGTGTTCGACCGCGACGGCACGTTCCTCGCGGAGTGGGACGCGTCGATGTTCGTCCGCCCGCACGGCCTCACCGTCGGCCCCGATGATTGCGTGTACTGCACCGACGACATGGGGCACAGCGTGCGGAAGTTCTCGCCGGACGGCGAACTACTGTTCACACTCGGCACGCACGCGCAGCCGTCCGACACCGGCGCAACGAGCATCGACTTCCGCACCATCAAGTACGCCGGCCCGCCGTTCCACTACCCGACGAACCTCGCGGTCGCGCCCAGCGGCGAACTGTACATCACCGACGGCTACGGCAACGCTCGCGTTCACACGTTCGCGGCCGACGGCACGCTCCTCTTCTCATGGGGCGAACCGGGCAGCGGGCCGGGGCAGTTCCACGTCCCGCACGGCATCGCGATTGATCGCGAAGGCACCGTGTACGTCGCGGACCGCGAGAACAGCCGCATTCAGCTCTTCACGCCGAAGGGCGAGTTTGTCTCCGAGTGGACCGACCTGGCGCGGCCGTCGCAGGTGTTCATCGACCGCGGCGGGCGCTTCTACGTGGCGGAACTCGGCTACCGCGCCGGGATGTGGCCGGGCACGACCGCCCCGACCCCCGACGCCACCGGCGGGCGCGTGAGCGTGTTCGACGCTGAACGGAACCTGATCGCGCGTTGGGGCGGTGGGGCGAACCCGACCGCGCCGGGCGACTTCTTCGCCCCGCACGACATCTGCGCCGATTCGCGCGGCGACATCTACGTTTCAGAAGTGACGTGGTCCGCGGGCGGCAACCGCGGGCTGGTGTCACCGGACTGTCACTCGCTTCAGAAGTTCACGGGGGAAATGATGAAGGCTAAAGGATGAATGATGAGTGGAAGAGAAGGCAGCACGGCCG
>JAYUBA010000771.1:0-1599 GCA_043741075.1 Frigoriglobus sp. | reverse complement strand
ATCCCTTCAAATCATCACCGGACCCCGAGATTTCCAGCGTTTGCGGAGTTAACAGCCCGCGCGATGCGACCGCGGCTTGAGTGAGTTCGCGTCCATCTCGGTGTCCGAGTGAGACACTCCTCGAACACCTCGCGCTCGCGCGCCTGTTAACCCGCGGGTTACTTGGGTGCGTCAGAAAAACTGACACCCGATCGGGTTAACAGCCGGCGCGTAAACGGGACCGGAGGCGACGCGACTTGGGACCGGCGCGGAGCGGTTGTCACGCCCCTCAGCACCACCGGCGCCACCGGCCACGACCATTCCCGCGAATCCGCCGGTGTGGGCCGTACGGCGGGCCGATTCCGCACCACCGGTTCACCCGAACGCGGCGAAGGCGTCGGCCAGGCGGTCGGCCGGGGTGAGGTCGAACGGGCGGGTGAGCTCCCACTCGGGGCGGAAGTCGGGCACGAACAGCCGCTCTTCCAGCTCCGCGACCGCCGGCCCCGGCCCCAGAACCATCCCGAACTCGCGGTTCCGCCGCAGGCTCAGGGCGTCGAAGTTGCCGGTCCCGGTGTACGCCCACGCCCCGTCCACCGCCAGCGCCTTGACGTGCGTCATGGTCGGGCGCACGTACACCCTGCACCCGGCCGCCAGGAGCCGGTTGGCGGCCACCTTGTTGGCCCGGTCGAACAGCCCGCTGCCGGAGTCCAGGGTCAGTGCCACCCGCACGTCCGCCCCCCGCGCGCGGGCCGCGGCCAGCAGGTACTGGAGGTGCCCGTCGCCGAAGTACGGGTTCTCCAGGTACACGTGGTGCCGGGCCGACCCGACCGCGCGGTACACGTCCCGCGCGAACGTCCGGTCGCCCGGGCCGGTGCCGACAAGCCGGGCGTCCGCCGTCGGCCGCTCCGCCGGCGCCGGCGCCGGGAGCGGGTCACCCGGCGCGCCGCCTTGGGCCCGCCACGCGTCCTCGAACGTGCGGGCCATCTCGGCGGCCAGCGGCCCCTCGGCCGTGTAGCTCAGGTCGTGGTCCCGGCGGAACGACTCGGCCCGGAAGTTCCGGCCGCCGCCGAACGCCACCCGCCCGTCGGCCGCCACCAGCTTGCGGTGGTCGAACGTCAGCCCCGGGTTGCGGGCCGCGATCACGGTCACGTTGGGCCGGGCCGCAAGCCAGCACACGGCCGCGTTCTTGTCCGCCGCCGGCGCCCCCTTCGGCTCCCCCTGGGCCAGGTTCCCGCCCCTGTCCACCAGCACCCGCACCGGCACCCCGGCGGCCGCCTTTGCGGCCAGCGCTCCGGCCACCCGCCACCCGACCTCGTCCGGGCCCCACAGGTACATGAGCACGTCCACCCGGCACGCCGCCGAGGCGATCACCGCGTCCAGGGCGGCCGCCGCCTGGTCCGGGTCGATGTAGAGCTGCACGTCGGTGGGCACGGCCGGGCGGCCGGTCGCGCGGGCCGAGAACTGCTCCATCTCGGCCGGGTCGAGCGCCGGGCGGTCGTCGCGGAGCGGCCCCGGGGCGGGCAGGAGGCGGAGGGCCACCCGCGTGCCGTACAGGCCGCGGGCCTGGGCCGCGGCCCGGGTGGTCGTCCCGAAGGCGGCCGCGGCCGCGGACCGGACCGG
>JAYUBA010000770.1:0-1603 GCA_043741075.1 Frigoriglobus sp. | reverse complement strand
GTACGAGCGAGGTCAGGTCTCTGCTTCCAGTGGACGATTCGCGGGCGGTCGCGTCCGGTCCCGTCGGACTGGTATCGGTTTCCCTCGACCAGCACGGCATGTGATTCGTTTCTCGCACCGGCTTCCTCCCAGGAAACATTCGAGTCGTCCAAAAGGTTTCAATCCCGCCAACGACGGCTCCGAACGGCGTCGGCACGGCCGCGACCGGTGTCGGGAAGTCCGGGAAATTCCGCCGGAGGGCGACGCACCTTCCGTACCGTTGATAGCGTCCGACTGCTGGTGAGACGCCTCCACCCACTGGATGAGTTGATGAAAGACTCCGTCGCATACCGAAACCCCCAGTGGCTCACCCCGGCCTTGCTCGCCGCGCTCGCCCTGGTCTCGTCCGCGGTGCCCGCCGCCGCGGCCGACAAGCCCGACCCGGGGGCGAGCGTGTACGCCCCCGGCAAGGTGTGGCAGGTCCACATCACCCTGTCGGCCGACGAGTACGCCGCCATCGAGCCGCGCGGGAACCGCGGGTTCCCCGGGTTCGGCCAGCCGCCGCCGAAAGCGCCCGAGCGGCCGGCCGACCCGGGCCGGGAAGTCCACCGGAACACCTTCGGGGCGGACCTGGCCTGGGGCACCGGGGCGGTCACCGTCGGGGGCGAGACGTTCGACAAGGTGGGCGTCCGGTACAAGGGGAACGGGACGATCCTGGACGCCGCCCGGACCGTGAAGAAGTCGTTCAAGATCGACCTCGACCGGGCGGGCGGGGCCGGGCGGTTCGGCGGGTCCAAGACGATCAACCTTCACTGCGGGGTGACCGACCCGTCGAAGTGCCGGGAGGCGCTCGGGTACGCGGTGTACCGGGCGGCCGGGGTGCCCGCCCCGCGGACCGCCCTGGCCGAGGTGCGGCTCACCGTCCCGGGGAAGCGCGACAACGAACTGCTCGGCGTCTACACGCTGGTCGAGGAGGTGGACAAGCCGTTCCTCCGGGCCCGCTTCGGCGACGACAGGGGACTGCTCATGAAGCCCGAGGGGCTGCGGGAGTTCGCCGACTTGGGCGACGCCTGGGACCGGTACAAAAAGCAGTACGCCCCCAAGCGGGAGGCCACGAAGGCGGAGGCGGACCGGGTGATCGCGTTCGCCCGGCTGGTCCACACGGCCGACGACGCGACGTTCGTCAAGGAAATCGGCTCGGCCCTGGACGTGGACGGATACCTCAGATTCCTGGCGGCCACCGCGTTCGTCGCCAACGGGGACAACTTCTTCTTCGGGCACAACTACTGCCTGTACCTGCACCCGAAGACGAACGCGTTGCACGTCATCCCGTGGGACCTCGACCGGGCGTTCGCCAACTTCGGGATTCTCGGCTCGAAAGCCCAGCAGATGAACCTGAGCATGGTCCACCCCTACGCCGGCACCCACCGGCTGACCGAGCGGCTGCTCGCCGTCCCGGACGTGGGCGCGCGGTACCGGGCGCTCCTCAAGGAGTTGGCCGGCACGGCGTTCTCGAAGGACCGCCTGCTCGAACAATTGGCCGCGGCGGAAGCGGCGGTGAAGGAACCGCTCGACCGGGACGCGCGGGCCGTGGCGGCGCGGAAGGAGGGGGCGGGCGGGTCCG
>JAYUBA010000769.1:0-1604 GCA_043741075.1 Frigoriglobus sp. | reverse complement strand
GGTTCGTTGCCGGGGGCCGCTCGCTCCTGGACGAGAAGGTTCCCCTCCCCCAGACGGACACGGGCGAGTTCCAAGTCCACATCGACCCGGACGAGCGAATCCAACTGACCTGGCAACAGCCGAACGAGCACGCGGCGATGGCCGCTTTCGTCATCGGCGACCGGGTCGCGTTCACCTGCGTGTTCCTCTCCGGCCGGGACGCCGCGCTGGACCTCTTCGCGGCCAGTACGGCTGAACAGGCGCTGGAAGAGATGGCGGGAGCGAAAGCCGCCAAGGTCCGCCTCCCGCCGGAGCGTCCGCTGGTGGCGATGACCCCGTGGCCGCCCACCGCCTCGGACGCGGAGGCACGCCGAATCCTCCTATGGGTGCTGGGCCTGGCGGTCGCGTTCTTCGAGCGGACGGCCGACCGGCACCAACCGTTCTCACCGAACTGAACGGACCGAAGAATCGCTTCGGATTCGCTTCCATCCCGTCCGTTCGCGTAACAGCGCACCACGTTCATGTCGGTCGACTGCTCGCCCCCGGTTCGAGGGGCGTGACGCTGCGGCTGCCGAACGAGTGGACGAACAGGTCGCGGCAGCACGCCAGGCGGAACCCGGCCTCGACCACGCGGCGGCTCAGGGCCTCCGGGTCGAAGAACCGCAGCGGGGCGCTTGGGATCGCCCCGACCAGGCGGAGGGCGGAGCGGCGGAGCACGACGCACCCGCCGCCCAGGCGGTCGGCCTCGGCCCACTGGCCCCGGTGCTGCTCCCGCCACTCCTGCGCGAACCGGTCCACCGCGTCGATCTGGGCGACCACCGCCTCCGGCCCCGACGGCCCGCCCGCCGTCGCGCCCAGGCGGTACGGAACGGGCCAGACGACCTGGTGCCCCGGCCCGTAGTTGGTCATCGGGGCCACCATCCCGACCGCCGGGTTCATGCTCAGTAGCGCGGCCAACTGGGCTAACCACCCGTTGGGCACGATCACGTCGTTGTCCAACAGCACCACCGCCTCACCGGTGGCGCGGTCCAGCCCGGCCTGAAGCGCGGCCGACAGGTCAGTCTCTGCGGGCGAGCGGACGATCTCCACGCGGACGGCCGCGGCGGCCTGCACCCCGGCCCAGTACTCGGCGGTGCCGTCCAGCGCGCCGGAATCGACGGCGATCACCTCGAACGGCGGGCGGCTGAACCGCAGCACGCTCGGCACGCACAGCCGCGTGTACTCCAGTTGCCCGCAGCACAGCACCACGACCGACACCAGGCCGGGTACGCCCGGCGCGGCGGTCGGTTCGGCCGGGATGACGGTCGGGCGCGGTCCGGTGTCGGGAGGCGGCATGAGGAACCTTCGGGTCGAGCATCAGGTGCGGGTGGCGTGCGGGTTCGGGTTACGTCGGCTTGACCGGCCCACCCTTGTCCAGGCCGCCGAAGCGGGGCTTTGGCTCGCCATCGCGGTCGTCCGGCGAGCGCGGGTACAGGCTGACGCGGTTCATCAGCGTCTGCATCTCCTGCTGGGCGCGGCGGGCCAGGTCGGCGAGCACCTCGGCCTGCTTCTGGAGCAACCGGTCGCGGTACGCGCCGCGCCAGTCGCGGGCCAGCCCCTCGGCGATCACCCGCAGCGCCTCGGTG
>JAYUBA010000768.1:0-5506 GCA_043741075.1 Frigoriglobus sp. | reverse complement strand
TGAAGCCACCGCGGCTCCGGATAACTCAACGGCGCGGGCAGCTTAACAAGCGGGAGTTGTGCCCACCTCGCCCCGTGCTTCACGGGGAGAGGTCGCGGCGCTTCGCCGCGGGTGAGGGGTCTTCGCTTCGCTTCACTTCTTGCCGCCGCCGAGGGTGCCGCCGAAGCCCTCGATCACGCTGTACGAGCCGTCGGCGCGGTTGTACCTGATCTTCTTACCGGACCGGTCGTTCCCCGTGTTGAACCGTTCCATGATCCGCGCCGGGATGGCCTCGCTGCCGGTCAGCAGCACCAGCTTGCCGTCGTGGCTGATCGTCTCGCCCCACCCGTCGTACTCGTCCGACCGCAGGTAGGCGTTGCCGAACGCGTCCATCCGCTGCACCGGCGGGGCGTTCCCCTTCTTGTGGGTCCACACCACCAGTTCCTTGTCGCACGTGAGCAGCAGCGCCCGCGGCGGGAGCCGGTGCCGCTCCACCTCGACGTTCGGCGAATCGGCCGGCACGCTGATGGCCGTGACGTTGTTCTCGAACGTGGCCTTCTGGAACACCTTCGCCTTGTCGATCGCGGTCATGTTCCCGCTGAAGGTGACCACGGTGAGCTTCATCTCCTGTTCGTCCGGCGGCGGCTTCGCGCCCGGCGGCATGGGCTGTGCGGCGGGCGGCATCGGCGCGGGTTGACCCGGCTTGTTGGCGGCGGGCGCGGGGCCGGACGGATCCTTGTCGCCCGCCTGCCAGATGCGGAGCACGCCCGGCCCGAACGCCTTCACGCACTGGTACGGCTCGCCGCCGGCCGTGTCCCGCGCCTGCGCCTCCATCTTCAGTTCCTGCGCGGTCAGCCGCTGCGACTTGATCGTCTTCCCGGTCTTGTCGAACTCGACCTGGTGGTAGGTGACCGTGAGTTCCTGCTTGTCGTCGGCCGAGTCGGCGGCGGCCGGGTAGCAGTACACGGTGTCGATCTTCGGCTTGTCGTCCGCCGGCGCGCCCTTCGGTTGCGGCGCGGCGCGCTTCTGCGTCTGGTTGAAGTACACCGGGCGGTCGAACACGACGTGCATCGTGTGGCACAGCACCCAGGATTCGCCCTGCCGCGCCGACACCTTGCCGACGAACTCCGCCGACCGCTGCGCCCCCTTGAACGACATCGAGTCGCGCCAGTGGATGACCACCACCTCGGCCTGCGCCAACTCGCCCCCCGCCAAGTCGCTGTTGGTCGGCATGGTGAGCGCCCCGCGGCCCTCCACCGACGACGCGTTGTGAACCTGATCGAGGACGACCTTCGGCCCGATGAGCGACATCTCCTCCTGGTGAACCTCGCCCGGCCGGTTCGGCCAGCCGAACACGGTCATCACGCTGCCGTCTACGGAGCCGTCGATGAGAAGGAGGCGGCCGAGGATGTCCACGCCGCGCGGCTTGCTTGGGTCGGTCGGATCCTGGTGGACGACGACGTTGTCCTCGCAGTGGGCCTTGTCGAGCTGGTACTTCACCGCGTTCGCGGGCGGCTCGGCGGGCGTGTTCGGATCGGGTTTCGCGGCGGGCGCAGGCGGGGCCGGGATGCGGGTCACCCACGTGTCGATGGTCTTCGCCCGAATCTTCATCGGCGGCTTCGGCTTCTCCGGCTCCTTCGGTACGACCGCGACCGCCATCGGGCCGGTGCCCGGCCGCGCGACCGGTGGCTCGCCGCCGGGCGGCGGGAGCGGGCGCGCGACGGGCGGCTCGGCACCCGCCGCGGGCGGCACCAGCGGGTTCGCCGGCGCGAGCGCGGCGACGGCCTTCCCGTCGGCGAAGAACACGTTCAACTGGTCCGCCTGATCCACGTCGTACTCGGAGGAATGGCTCGTGACGGTGCCGACGGCCAGGATGCGCGCCGGCTGCGGCTGCCAGCCGCTCTTGGTGGCGGGAGCGCCCGCCGCCGCCGCGGGCGGAATGCCAACGCGCGGCGGCGCGGGCGGTCCGACGAGTGGCTTCGCAGTGGCCGTCTGAGGGGCCGTACCGGGCGGTTCGGTCCGCGGTTCGAGCCAGAGCTTGAGGACGTTCCCCTTCAGCCAGTAGTCCGCCTTCACGTCCTCGAACTTCGCCCCGTTGGTGAAGGTGAACAGGTCTTGTTCGCGCCCACCGATCACCTCTTTGATCTGCACGAGCGAGGTCTGCCAGGTCGCGGTGAGCGTGTTGGAGTTGCTCGCGGTGTCGAACAGTTCGACGCGGCCCGCGCCGCGAACGGTCATCTGCGACTTGCGGTCCGGGAGCGGTCCGGGTTCGGTAGTCAGCGTCGCCGGACGTTGGGGCGCGCCGGCCGACAGCACGTTCCGCTCGCGCACCACGTACAGCGGCGCGCCGGTGAGGACGGTGCGGCTCGCGGCCTGGTCGTGGGTCAGGTCTTGGCCGTAGGCTTCCATCGCCTCGTCCTGCGCCGCGACCGTGAGGAACCGGCCGGCGGTGTACGTCCACGCATGGAGGCGCTTGATCGCGGGCGCGTTGGCCGGGCGCGCGCCGGCGGTCGGCCCGCCGTTGAGTTCGAGTTCGAGCACCTGACTGAACAGGCTGCTCGTGCCGCCGCGGGCCGGCACCTTGGTGACCTGCACGTCGTTGGGCAGGTTCGGGTCGGAGTGCGGGACCACGTCGAACCGGGCCAGCGCCTTCTCCGCGTCGTAGGCGAACGGGCCGCGGGTCTCGATCTGGAGCAGCGCGCGGTTCATCAGCCGCGCGTTGTACGCGGCCGTGCCCATAACGCCGGTCACGGCGGCGAGCGCGGCCGGCGGCGGGGTCAGCGCGAGCGAGTTGCCCCGGGGCGCGTCCGGCGAGTCGGGCGGGGGAGGGCCGCCGACGAGCGACTGCCCGTTGTCGATCCACAGGTTCACCACGACCTGTTCGAGCAGGTCGATCCGGCGGACGCCGTGCAGCCCGTTGTCCGACTTCTTCGGCTTCGGCTGTCCGGGCGGCGGGTCCGGTTCCAGGTAGATGCGCAGGCCGACGCCGGTGACGGTCGGCGGCGGCGCCCGGCGGCCGGCGATGATCTCGGCGACGACCGCGGTGGTGCGCGTGTCCTCGCCCTTCCCCGCGACCGTGGCCGGGGCACCGGACCCGACCAGCCGGGGCAGGTTCTGGCGGTCCACGATCTCCACCGGCGCGTCGGTCCAGAAGTCCGGGCCTTGCGCCGCGGGCGTGCCGGCCGCGACCTTCGCGTCGCGGTAGAACACCGGGCCGGGCGTGCGCACCACCAGGAACCGGTTCGGGTCGGCCGACTTCTGGTTGTTGGTGATGTGGACCGTGCCGCGGCGCGGATCCTCGAACGTCTGCTCGAAGTCGCTGATGAATTCGATCCGCACGAGCTTCGCGGTCCGCATCTCGCTCGGGTTGGTGATCTTGCGGTCGAACTCCAGAATCGCCTTGTCCGCGTGGATGGTGGTGATCTCGGTCACCTCGCCCGGCGCGCGGAGGTGGAGCGGCTTCGGGCGGCTGAAGATCGCGAGGCTGAACGGTGAGAGCGGCACGCGGTTGGAGTCGGGGTTGGCCGGGGCGGGGCCGGCGGCCAGCACGACCGACATCTCGCCGGTACGGGATTCGAGTTGTGTCTCGTACAGCGCGTAATCGGTTTCGGGGCTTTTCACCCCGAACGCCTCGGCCAACTTCTGCGAGGTTGGCGAGACGGTGCGCTCCGGCGGGCGGAAGACGACTTCTCCTGGGAGGAGCATGTTCTCGGGCAGTTGCGGCAGCCCGTCGAGCCAGCCGAGGAGTTGCGCGTACGCGAGGTACGCGCCGGCGAACAGCACGAAGCCGGCGAGGAGGAGCAGGGTTCGCCGCGGCGTCAACACCGGTCACGCTCCCGCGTTACCCGCCCGTGTATCGGGCGGTCAGTTCGGTCCAGCGGCCTTGCGCCTTCAGCAGCCACTCGATCGCTTCGCGGACGGCCCCGCGCCCGCCCGCCGTGGCCGTGACGTAGTGCGCCGCGGCCCGCACCTCCGGGCACGCGTCCGCGACCGCCACGGCCAGCCCGCACCGGCGGAGCACCGGCACGTCGGGCAGGTCGTCGCCGATCGCGCACACCTGCTCCGGCCTCAGCCCGGTCGCGGCCAGCACGTCCGCGAACGCGGCGAGCTTGTCGTCGCGCCCTTGCAGAACCGGGCGGATGCCCAGTTCCGAAGCGCGGCGCTCGACCGCCACTGACATTCGCCCCGACACGATAGCCGACCGCTTACCCGCGGCGTGCCACAACTTCAACCCCGACCCGTCGCGCACGTGGAACCGCTTTAGCTCGGTGCCGTCGTCCGCGTAGATGACGCTGCCGTCGGTCAGCACGCCGTCCACGTCGAGTAGAAGCAGTTCGATGGCCGCGGCGCAGGCGGGCAGGTCTACGAGGTGATTCACTTTACGCGCTCTTGCGGTCGGCGATGCGCAGCGGGGGGCGGTATTCCGCGGCCCCGACGGCCGGGTCGAGTCCGATCAGATCGGTGATATCGAGCATACCGACGGGGCGGCCGTCCGCGTCCACGACCGGCAGTTCACTGAACTTCCGCGCCTTCAGCACATCCAGCGCGACCGCTACCCGCGCCTCCGGTGCGACGACGACCGGCGCGTGCGTCATCACCTCGGCAATCGGAGCGTCGATCGCGCCGTCCTGACGGTTCTCGAACAGGCGGGCGAGGTCGCTATCGGTGAACAGCCCGGCGAGCCGCCCGTCGGCGTCCACGAGCATGATCGCGCCGGTGCGCCGGCCGGTGTGCCGCACCTTCGCGAACACTTCGCGCACGGTGTCCGTCTGCGACGCGATGCGGAGTTCGTTGTCGCGACGCATCCACTCCGCGACGACCGCGAGCTTGCGGCCCAGCGTCCCGGCCGGGTGGAACTTGGCGAACTCGTCGGCGGTGAACTGGCGCTGTTCGAGCAGCGTGAACGCGAGCGCGTCGCCCAGCGCGAGCATGACCGTCGTGCTGCTGCTCGGGGCGAGCGCGAGCGGGCACGCTTCCTTCACCTGACCGTAGACGATGGCGGCGTCCGCTGCCTTCGCGAGCGTGCTGTCGGCGCTGCTCGTGATCGCGAGCAGCGCGGACGCGAGTTTCTTGAGGGGGGCCAGCAGGCGGAGCAGTTCTTCCGATTCGCCGCTGTGCGAGAGGAGCAGGGCGACATCGTCCGGGTGAACGGTGCCGAGGTCGCCGTGAACGGCCCGCGTCGCGTCGAGCGCATAGGCCCGCGTGCCGGTGGAGTTGAACGTGCCGACGGTCTTCTGGCCGATGTCGGCCGACTTCCCCACGCCGATGACGGCCACGCGCCCGCGGCACGCGAACAGCGCGTCGGCGACGCGGGTGAACCCGTCGTCGAGGCGCCCCGCGACGACATCGAGCGACGCGGCTTCGGCGCGGAGTACGCGTCGGGCGTAGGCCAGCCGGTCGAACGGCGGTGCGGCGGGGTCGGTCATCGTGGCACGTCCCTGTGCCGGGTGTCGGGTCGGACCGGGAGGAATAGCCGAGCGGAGCGGGAAATGCAAGGCGAAGAGACCCACCCCCCGGCCCCCTCCCT
>JAYUBA010000767.1:0-5506 GCA_043741075.1 Frigoriglobus sp. | reverse complement strand
CATCTTTCACGCCGCCGTAATATGGGGATGTTCTCACCGCGATCGAGAAAGCCGAAGACGCATTCGTCTCAGAGCAAGTCCTGGGGTCACTTCATGGCGGCGCCACGACCGAGGCAGTCGGGTGCGATGCGGATGTGGCGTATGGGTTGACCGTCAATGCGGAACGCCGTGAACTCAGCGAGGAACTGCCTTATTTGCGTGTTGCCAACGTCCAGCGAAACGCGCTCGACTTGAGTGAGGTCAAGTTCATCGGTGTCACAGCGAGCGACTCCGCTTCCTTCGCACTGTGCCACCGCGATGTGCTGGTTGTGGAGGGCCACGCAGACCCAACCGAGATTGGTCGAGCTGCGATGTGGCGGTGCAAGATTGAGAACTGTCTCCACCAAAACCATATTCTCCGTATCCGTTGCGGAAAGAGTTGGGTGCCGGAGTTCGTGTTGATGTACCTGAATAGTCTCGATGGTCGCCGGTACTTCCGTCGCCACGCGAAGAGTTCGAGCGGGCTGTACACGATCAACTCTTCGGTTCTTCGCAACCTTCGCCTCCCTCGTATTGACCCACGAGTGCAAGCCGGACTCGTGGCTCGATTCCAGGCGATTGAATCGCGCAGGGCTGCTGTGTCCGACCACATCGCCCGACTCGTACAAGTCAAGAAACACCTACTGTCGCACCTCCTGACACCGAAGGCCGAGACATGAGCGCCCAGTTCAGCGAGTTCAACACCGTCGAGCAGATGACGGTAGCCGCCCTCGGACAACACGGGTGGCAGCACATCCCCGGCAAAGACCTGCCGCGCAAGCCCGAAGACGTGATCCTCTGGCCGCACCTCCGCGACGCGCTCGTTCGCCTCAACCCAGAAATCGCCGCCAAGCCAGACCGCGCGGAAGAGGTCATGTACCACCTTCGCGCCATTCTCATCGGCGTTCGCCAGGATGGGTTGGTTCGCTCGAACGAGACGTTCTTTGAGTGGCTGACCGGCGAGAAGACCATGCCGTTCGGCCCGAACGGGGAACACGTCACTGTTCGACTGCTCGACTTCGAGAAGCCGAACGATCCCACGCGCAACCAACTCGTCGTCGCCAACCAAGTGACGTTCCGCCCGCCCGGAACCGGCAACGACGTGCGCTTCGACGTGGTGCTGTACGTCAACGGGTTGCCGCTCGTCGTGGGCGAAGCGAAGACCCCGACGCGGCCCGCGGATAGCTGGATTGACGCGGCCGAAGACTTCATCGGGCGGCCGGGCACGGCGCGCCTCGGATACCAGAACGTCGCCCGCGAGTTCTTCGTTCCGAACGTACTCAGCTTCGCCACCGACGGCAAAGAGTTCCGCTACGCCTCGGTGTTCCTGCCGCTCGACATTTGGGCGCCGTGGCGCGACGCCGACAACGCCGAACTGCTCGGTCTGGCCGGCGTGAGCCGCTCCATCGACGGGCTGCTGAACCCGACCACCCTGCTCGACGTGCTGGCACACTTCACCCTGTTCTCGACTGACGGCAAGGGGAGGAAGATCAAGGTCATCTGCCGCTACCAGCAGTACCACGCGACGAACCAGATCGTCGAGCGCGTGCTGGCCGGGCGGGTGAAGAAGGGCCTCATCTGGCACTTCCAGGGTTCCGGCAAGTCGTACCTGATGGTGTTCGCCGCGCGCAAGCTCCGCGCGACGAAGAGCCTGAACGCGCCGACCGTGTTCGTGGTCGTGGATCGCGTCGAACTCGATACGCAGATCGGCGGCACGTTCAACGCGGCCGACGTGCCGAACACCGTTCCCATCGCGAGCGGCGCCGAAATGGAGAAGGCGCTCGCCGCCGACACGCGCAAGATTCTGATCACCACCATCTTTAAGTTCGGGGAGTTGCCGGACACCTGCCAGAACTCCCGCGACAACATCATCGTCCTGGTAGACGAGGCGCACCGCACGCAGGAAGGCGACCTCGGTCGCAAGATGCGGAACGCGCTCCCGAACGCGTTCTTCTTCGGGCTGACCGGGACGCCGATCAACAAGAGCGACAAGAACACGTTCTTCACCTTCGGCGCGGAGGAAGACACCGGCGGGTACATGAACAGGTACACCCTCCAGGACGCGATCCGCGACGGCGCCACGCTCCCGCTGCACTTCGACCCGCGGTTGGTTCAACTCCGAATCGAGCGGGCCGCCCTCGATGACGCATTCAAGCATCTCACGGGCACACTTTCCGAGAGCGATCAGAACGAACTCGGCAAGCGGGCCGCGAAGCTCGGCGTGCTGCTGAAGGCCCCGAAGCGGGTCGCGGCCGTGTGCGCGGACATCGCCAAGCACTTCCGCGAGCAGATCGAGCCGAACGGGTTCAAGGGTCAAGTGGTGACGTTCGACCGCGAGGCGTGCGCGCTCTACAAGAAGGAACTCGACAAGCACCTCCCGCCCGAAGCGAGTACCGTTATCATCACGGTCGCGGGCGATGAACGGGAGTATGCCGCGTTCCGCCGCGACTCGGACGAAGAGCGCAAACTCCTCGACCGCTTCCGCGACCCGGCCGACCCTCTGAAGATTCTGATCGTCACGGCGCGACTGCTGACGGGGTTCGATGCGCCAATCCTACAGGCGATGTACCTGGACAAGCCGATCCGCGAGCACAATCTGCTTCAGGCCGTGTGCCGCGTGAACCGACCATACCGGAACAAGAAGTTCGGGCTGATCGCCGATTACCTCGGCGTGTTCGACGATGTGGCGGCCGCGCTCGCGTTCGATGAGAAGTCGGTCCGGAACGCGGTGGAGGCGCTGAAGAAGATCAAGGACGAGGTGCCGGGGCAGGTGGCGAAGTGCCTCGCGCTGTTCGCCGGCGTTGACCGCTCGATTACCGGTTACGAAGGGCTGATCGCGGCGCAACAACGCCTCCCGGACAACGAGAAGCGGGACGAGTTCGCGAAGGCGTACTCCGGACTTCATCAGATTTGGGAGGCCCTCCACCCGGATCGGTGCCTGGAACCGTTCCGCAAAGATTACGAGTGGCTGACGGACGTGTACGAGAGCATTAAGCCGCCAAGCGGACACGGCAAGCTGCTCTGGCACGCACTGGGTGCGAAGACGCTGGAGTTGATCAAAGACCATATCCACGTTACTGGCATCCGGGATGACCTCGAATCGGTGATCCTCGATCCGGCGATGATCGAAGGTCTCGAAGCGGCTAAGGATCCAAAGAAGTTGAAGAAGCTCGAAATTCAGATTAGCGCCCGCCTCCGACGGCACGACGGGAACCCACTGTTCATCGCCCTGGGCGAGCGACTGGAGCGACTCAAGGAACGTCACGAACAGGGTCTGATCGACAGTCTGGCGTTCCTGAAGGAACTGCTCCAGATCGCCCGCGAGACGCTGGAAGCTGAGAAACTGGTCGATCCGAAGGACGACGCCGATCAAGCAAAGGCCGCGCTCACCGAACTATTTAAGGACGCCAAGCACGAGGACACGCCGATCATCGTCGAGCGCCTAGTGGACGAAATCGACTCGATCGTTCGGCACGTTCGGTTCGCGGGGTGGCAAGCGACTGTCGCCGGCGAACGCGACGTGCAGCGTGCCCTTCGGGCAAGCCTCCTGAAGTACAAACTGCACAAGGACCAGGAACTGTTCGAGCGGGCGTTCGAGTACATCAAGCAGTACTATTGAGGCTAATTCAGCGCGGCTTGGTCAGCAGTTCCGGACAACACGCGGCGAGGCCGAGCGCATCGGGCCGTCGTCGAAGTTGGTTCGATGAGTGGGTCAATCGGTCACGATAGGTACACCTCGGACAGGAACACCGGTGGCACGTTGGCGACGTGCAGGCAGAGGGCAAGCGCGAGCAATAAATCGTCGTGGTCGCGCTCCCGCCAACTTTCGTACTGCTCGTTCCGGTCGGCAGTCACCTTCACCCGGAAGTTCTCCATCTCGCCCGCCAACACCGGTGTCAGCGCAAGGCCTTCGGCGAACCGCAGCCGCCCCGAGCACAAGGGCGCCTGCACCGCTGCGACGAGGTGCTTCTTCGCCACCGTGTTCCCGGTGCAGGCGTCCCCGCCGGTGATGGTGAACGGCCGCAGCGGGGCGTTGATCCCCGCCGCCCGGAACAGGTCCACCACCGGCCGCCCCACCCCCGTCTGATCCACGGCGAGCGGCGCCCGCGCCAGCGGCCCTGATGCGAACAGCGCCCTGGTGTCGGCGACGATGGCCGGGTAGCCGGTCCCCAGCGGCCACCGGTGCAGGTGCCGCACGTCGAACGCGTACTGCGTCCGCCCCGGCTTGTCGGGGTTCGGCACCGACCGCCGCTCCACCGCCACAAGCGCCGAAAAATCTTGCGCCTGCCCGAGGTCCAGCCCGGCGAAGAACGCCGGCCGGGGCGGCACCGGTGCCGGCTCAGGGTCGGGCACGGCGTCGCGGCGGAACCCGCCCCACGTCGGTCGGTTGTAGAAGCTCACGCCGCACTCCCTCCGAACAGGGGCTTCACGGACTCGGCGATCACCCCCGCAGGCACCGCGGCGGGCGGGGGCGGGCCGAACAGCGGGAGTACGTCGGCGCTGACCGCGCGGGCGATGTCCGCCGCGCTGAACACCGCCGCCACGTCGTCCTGAAATTCACAGAGATATTCCATCCCGTACCACCGCTCGCCCAGCGTCCGCTTCTCCTCCGCCAGGAACTCGGCCGTCAAACGCGGGTTCTGGTCGGCGCTCACCCGCACCCGCTCCCACCCCTCGGCCGACTGCCATGCATCGAAGAACCACCCGCTCCGGCTGAACGCGGTGGACAGGCACACCAGCGCGCCGCCGGTCGTGCCGAGCATCGGCCGCACCGCCGCGACCAGTGAATCCGGGATGCGGGCGGCCTCGTCGAGGATGACCATGCCGGCCGTGTAGCAGCGGATACCCGACTCGCTCGCGGGAAGGGCGATCACCCGCGACCCGTTGGTGAACCGCACCTGGAGGACGCTCTCCCCCTGCACCCCGACCGCCCCGCCCAACCGGTTGACCGCGTCCCGCACCCGCCGCACCAGCTCCGCGCTCTGCCGCTGGGACGGGCACACGACGAGGACCGTGGTGCCCGGCGTGAACAGGCACTCGCGCAGCGCCAGGAACCCGGCCGTCGTACTCTTGCCGGCCTGTCGGCAAGTCAGCATCAGCACCCGCCGGGCGCCCGACCGCAGGAGCCGGCGTTGCCACTCATCCGGGGGGAGGCCCGCATCCGTCATCAGGAGCGCCGGGTCCGCCCGGTACCGGGCCAGTAGCGCCGCCGGCCCCGGAATCCGCGCCTGGAGGGTGTCCATCTGCCGGGCCTGCTGCCGGAGCGCCCGCCGGATGTCGCCGAGTGTCTTCAAGGAGCTTCTCCAGTTCGACCAGCCGGGCGCCCTGGGACGCGGCGAGGCGGGCCAACTCCTTCAGCTCGCGCGAGTCGGTGAACAAGCCCTGCATCTTGGCGAGACTATCGGCCACGGCGAGAGCGGTGCGCAGGTCGGCGGCGTTGACGGCGCGGGCGAACAGGCTCTCCCGCTGGGCGATGTGGCGGGCGACC
>JAYUBA010000766.1:0-1604 GCA_043741075.1 Frigoriglobus sp. | reverse complement strand
GCGGCGTCGCATACTTCTTCCACGTCACTTTCGCGGCTGCGGGGTCGAAATCTCGGTCCGCCGAAGTCACCGTCATCGTCGTGGTGAAGCTCGATTTGGCGCCCGGCTTCTGGACGCCGTTCACGGTCCAGATGAGGTAATGCGAATCGGTCGCGGGGTGGTTCTCGGCCTTCGCAGATTTCGGGAGTGATCCGAGTTCCGTCGCCCCGAATTTCGCCTTCGATTCGCTCCACGATCGCAGCGTCGGCAGGGCGTGATACACGCGGACCTGATCGACTTTGCCATTCGCCGGAGTCACGAAAGTGGTCGTCATCGTGATCTTGTACACGGTGGGATTCGAGGTCTTCACTCCGGTCGGCAGCGGTTCTCCGCGCGAGTTCTCGACCGCGTTCGAAAGTGCGAGTGCGAAAACGATCGCGAATATCGGAGCGGATCTGCGGATCATAACCCATCACCGACAGTGGAGCGAAAACCGGAGCATCCTGTCGCTCCGGCGGACTCGATTGTACTGAATTCGACGCTGTTGGGCTTTTGCAATGCGTCCTCGGTCGGCAAGTCGGCAAGGGGTCTGGCAAATCTTTCTGGCGTTCTCAAGTCGTTTGAGGGAGTCGGGTTGCCCAGTACTTCTTCCACAGGTCGCTTTGGCGGAGCGATTCCAGCGCCATCAGGGCTTCGGCGTTGTCGGCGTCCCAACGCATGCCGGAGCCTTTGAGCCTCTGCGTCAGGGTCTTGCAGCACGCCTCGGTCGGGCCGCTGCCGATCTGCCAGCCTTTCTCGGCGAACTCGCGGTACCGGATCATCTCGCGCCGGTCGCCGACGTAATTCAGCAGCGCGTCGGCCGCCGCCCGCTTGGCCCCGCGCCACCGACTCCGCCACGCTGCCAGTTTCTCCCAGGCCGCGTCGTACCCGTCGTGCTGGAACGCGTGCAGCAGTTCGCCGGCCCAAGCCAGCCCCGTTTCATCCGCTTCGCCGTACGCGATGCGCCGGGCTTTGTGCACGTTCTCGGCCAAGTGATAGAAGTCCAAGAGCAACGCGTCCAGCGGCAACTGCGACTCCGCCTGCGTGCGGATCCAGGGCGCCCCGTCCACGATCCCCACCTTCTGGGTCGCCTTCGGCCAGTCGATCCGCGCCGCCAGACGCCGCATCATCCGGCCCGCCTCCGCGTGGTTCCCCTTCGTCGCCAGCACCAGCCGACGCCCCTTCGACTCGTCGTAGTCCGTGACGATCTTGAACTCCTTGTACCGCTGATCCGCCCCGGGTTTCGGACGCCGCAGCGGCCGGTACTTCCGGCCCCGCCGACTCCGCTTCTCCTCGATTTTCAGGCGTCGCGTCGCCTTCTCGCCGGCGGTCACCACCGGCGCCATCACCCCGTCGCAGCCGAAATAGACCCGCGTCGGACTCCCGATCGAGCCCGGCTCGGCGACGCAATCCTTCGCCGTCCACGCGATCGGCAGCGTCCCTTTCAGGAACTCCCGCAGCACCTGCCGACCCTCGTCTTCGATCAGCTTCCGCAGGGTCTCGCCGCTCGCGTGCACCGACGCCGCGTGCGCCAAGTTCTCCGCCGCGCGGTCGAAGTTCGTCCCGCCCCCGTTCAGCCGGCAGGC
>JAYUBA010000765.1:0-1605 GCA_043741075.1 Frigoriglobus sp. | reverse complement strand
GCCATGACGCCGACCACGGCCAGCAGCACGAGCGCCCCGACGCCGACCAGGATCGGCACCAACTTCTTGTTCTTCCCGGTTGCGCCGGCGGCCGTCTTCTTGTCGCCCTTCGCGTCGCCCTTTTTGTCCTTCGCGTCGCCCTTCTTCGCGCCGTCGGCGGCCGGTTCCTCCACCTTGAACCGGTACTTGCACTTCGGGCACTCGACCTTGGTGCCGACGAGGTTCGGGTTCTTGATGAGGACCGGTGCCTCACAACTGGGGCACGGAACCTTGAAGCTTGGCATGGTGACTCCCGCCGAATGATCGCGCGACATGGCGTGAGCGCCATCTTAGGGGTCGCGCGTGCGCGATGCAAAGGGTTTTTCCCCGCGGCCGTTACGAAGTGTCAGTCGCGCGGCGATCCCGGTGGACCGCGGCGTCTTGTTGTGGGTCGCGGCGACCGGGCGAAGCGGGTCGCGTGTCGCGGTCGTGCCGGGTGCGCCCGGCCGCGGGCCGGGATTCCGCGCGGCGCGTACTTTTTCCCTACACTCCGATACCCTTCACGCTATCCTGTAACATCACCCGTCGGCGCGTCGCGCCACCGCCGGCGTCGCGGAGTCTCCCCGTTATGCGTTCCCCCATCAAGGGGCTGTTGGAGCGGCTGCGCCCCCGGCAATACGCCCGCCGCCAGCCGCTCGTCCTCATCAACGGGTTGGCCGAACAGGCCGAATCGTGGTACCGCAACCGGAAGTTCTGGGCGCGGTACTTCGAGGTCCACGCGCCGAACATCCTCGCCTACGAGGGCGCGGCGCTGCACCGCCGGATCGCGGCCAAGGAGCCGATCACCGTCGAGTACCTGGTGCAGCAACTGCACACGTACCTCGACCAGTTCGTGCAGACGCCGCCGTACCACATCGTCTCCAGCAGCCTCGGCGGCAAGGTCGCCATCGAGTTCGCCGCCCGGTTCCCGCAGATGGTCAGCCGCCTCGTGCTCCTGTGCCCGTCGGGCATGGGCGACAAGGAGCAGTTGCCGATCATCGCCGGGGTGAAGGGGCGGGACGCGCAGGCGATGGTGCAGAGCGTGTTCCACAAGCCGCGGCGGGTGGACGGCGAGATGCTCCAGTACTACAAGGCGAAGTTCGCCAGCCGGATGTGGCAGAAGGGGTTCCTGCGGACCGTCAACGGCACGCTGGACCACTCCGTCCGCGAGCAGTTGAAGAAGGTGACCGCGCCGACGCTGCTGGTCACCGCGTCCGGGGACAAGGTGTGCGACCCGCGGACGGCGGAGGAAGCGGCCCGCGATTTGCCGTGTGGCTTCTTCCGAAAGATCGAGCGGTGCGGCCACGCCCCGCAGATCGAGAAGCACTGGCTTATCAACCGGCTGGTCGTAGACTTCCTCGGTTCGTCGCGGCCGACCTCCCACCCGTCGTGGACCAAACTCATCCTGGCGAAGCCCCCCCGAGCGCGCAAATGATGCCACCCACCATGTCGCCGCACCCGACGCCCGTTACCGGAGTCGCCGCCGGCGTCCCCGCGCCCGCTTCCGCGAGCGGTCCCGCCGCCGAACCGTCCGTTAGCGCCAAGACCAACCCGAGCCCGCCGGGCCGCGCGCCGAAGGGGCCGGAC
>JAYUBA010000764.1:0-5514 GCA_043741075.1 Frigoriglobus sp. | reverse complement strand
TTGAGGACCCGAGCTTACACTGACTCCCAACGTCGTCAATTCGTAAGGATTGCCTCCCCATGCTTGCCCCTCCCCCGCCTCCTCCCCGCGCCCGGCGCCGCCGCGCCCCCCGAATAGCGCTCGGAATCGTGCTCCTCCTCCTCTTCGGCGTGGCGGTGCCGGGCAGCCCGATCCACCTGACGGTGTTGCTCCGCCCGGCACCCACCGACAACGGCCGCTCCGTTCGTCAGTTGATCGGCGCGCTCTCCGATCCCAGCCCCGCCGCGCGAAAGGAAGCGGCCACGGCCTTGGGGCGACTCAACACCGACGCGACCGACTCCCTGCCCCGGCTGGCGGAGGTGATGCGTCAGGATCACGACCCGGGCGTTCGGGCGGCGGCGGCGGACGCCATCGGCAAGATGGCCCCGGTGTCGCGGGCGGTCGTGGGCGACTTGGCGGCCGCGCTCCACGATCCGGAGCCGCCCGTTCGCATGAACGCCGTCCTCGCCCTGCTCCGACTCAAGGGGGAAGCGCGTCCGGCCATTCCCGATCTGATAGCCGCGGCCGGAGACGAGGACAACGACACGAACATCGAGATGTTCACGTTCACGATCCGCCAGGCCGCGCTCCAGGCGCTCGGAGCCGCCGCGGCCGGGAGCGGTGCCGCGGTCCCGACCCTCTCCGATGTCCTGGCCCGGTCGGCCCCGGACGCGACACGGGCCATCGCGGCGCACGGGCTGGGGCTGGCCGGGCCGCCCGCCCGCGATACCGCCCCGCTCATCCGCGCCCTCCTGCGAGACCCGAACCCCGATGTCCGGTACGAGGCCGAGGACGCGCTCGCGCGGATCGGGGCGGATCGGGCCGGCCCGGTCCGCAGCAGTGAGTTCGACGACCTGGAACTGCCGGAAGCAGAGCGTAAGCGGATCTGGGAGATCGAGCACCGGGGCAACGTGCTGAACAAGTACGGATTCGAACCGCTTGCCGCCGCGCTCGCCCGGTCCGACGCGGCCGAACTCAGCCGGCTCCTGGCCGCCGACTTCGTCGGCTCGGAGCCGGGCGCCCCGACCCGCGTGACATCGGGCGGCTTCATGGACGTGGAACGGCTCCAGGAATCCGGTGCCCCGCCTCTCCCGCTGACGGCCCAACAGTTCGTGAAACGGCTGGTCGAACTGCGCCACCTGGCCGGGGCCGCCCCGAAGGTCAAACTCGTCGTCGCCACCCTGGGGCCGAAAGACCCCAACAGCATCGACGGCGTTTGGGAGGGCAAGGCGCAGCTGCGGATGCACGGCGCGACGACCGCGGGCGCGCCCGCCGAGGTGACCGCGACACTCGCCTTTGAAGTGCGGACCCTCACCGAACCGGCACTCGCGGCCGGCGGGTGGTTCCGCGCCGCCCACGTCCGGCTACTGACCGTGGCCCGGTCCCCGCGCCCGCTGTTCGTCGAAACGGCGAAGGCCCGGGGTCTCAACACCGCCCTGCACGACAACTGGATCTCCGAACGAATGGTGCCGACGAGCGGCGGGGTGTACGTCACGGACTTCGACCGGGACGGCTACCTCGACGTTCTCGTCACCGACCTGACCGGGAACGCGCTGTACCGCGGCGGCCCCGACGGGAAGTTCACCGACGCGACCGAGCAGATGGGGCTGCCGCGGACCAACTCGGGGACCGCCGTCGCGGTCGCCTGGGTCGATCTGGACGGCGACGGGTGGGACGACCTGATCCTCGAGAACCGGGTGTACCGGAACGAGGGCGGGACCAAGTTTACGGACTACACCGACCGCTTCTCGCCGGCCCTCCCGCGGAACCTGACGGGCATCCTCGTCGCCGACTACGACCGCGACGGGAAGCTGGACCTGTACCTCACCCGCACCGGGCCACCCGGTAACCTGTCGTGGCTCGAGGGTCGGAGCAACGGCGCGCAGGGGAATCTGCTGCTGCGGAATTTGGGCGACTGGAAGTTCGAGGACGTGACCAAGAAATCAGGCACCCGCGGCGACTACCGCTCGTCGTTCACCGCCGCCTGGCTGGACGCCAACGACGACGGCTGGCCGGACCTGTACGTCCCGAACGAGTTCGGCGACGGCGTGCTCCTGGTGAACAACCGGGACGGCACGTTCAAACCGCACCCGCTCGCCGACCGGCCGTCCGACTTCGGAACGATGGGGCTGGCGGTCGGCGACATCGACAACGACGGGCGGATCGACATCTACTCTGCGAACATGTACTCCAAGGCGGGCACGCGGGTGATCGGCAACCTGAAGCCGGACGCGTACCCCCCCAAGGTGATGGCCAAACTCAAGCGGTTGGTGGCGGGCAGCCAACTGCACCTCAACAAGGGCGACCTCAAGTTCGAGCAGGCGGGCGCGGAGAAGCACCTCGCGTCGGTCGGGTGGGCCTACGGGGCCGCGCTGGCCGACCTGGACGGCGACGGGTTGTTGGACGTGTACGCGACCGCCGGGTACATGAGCCGCGACCGCGACAAACCCGACGGGTGAAACTGCATCTGGTTGGCTGTCGTGTCACAGCCTTGCAATCGGAATTGCGACATCAAGCAGCCCGGCGCGCTCGACGCGAAACTCGGCGAGTTCTGGGTCGGCAACCCCTGGGAGATCATCACGGAAGGCCACAACCTGAGCGCGTTCGAGCGGAACCGGATGTACCTCAACGTGGGCGGCCGGGAGTTCCTCGACGTGAGCCACATCAGCGGCACGGACAGCGACGGCGACGGCCGGTCGGTCGTGGCCGCCGACTTCCGCAACACCGGGATGGCCGACCTGATCGTCCGACAGGTCGGCGGCGGGCCGCTACTGCTCTTCGAGAACCGGCTCCCGCCGGCGCACCACCTGACGGTGACGCTGCGGGGCGACAAGAGCAATCGCCGCGGCATCGGCGCGCGTCTCACCGCCGAGGTCAACGGGCGGAAGATCGTCCGGGAACTGTTCCCGGCCTGCGGGTACTTCTCGCAGGCCCCGAGTCAGATCCACTTCGGCCTCGCGGGGGATGCGAAGGTGGACAAGTTGACGATCCGCTGGCCGTCGGGCCGGGTACAGGTGCTGACCGGGGTCGCGGCCGACCGGCACGTGGTCATCGACGAATCCCGGGACGGCACCGACGCGATCGAAACCGTAACGCCGGGTCGGACGATGAAGCCGTGACCGTCGCGGTCGTCGTTACTTCTTGGAGAATGTGCCGTCGAAGTGCGCCTGGATAACCGCCCAGTCGTACTTCGCGACCTTGCGCCCGAGTTCGAGTCCGGCCACGTTATCGGCCTGGATGTGGTAGCCGCCCAGCACCCGCGAAATGCCCGCGAGTTCGGCGGTGCCGCTGAACGTGGGCAACTTCAGGGCCACGTCGCAGGTGAGTTTCGGATCGAGGGCGAGTTTCCCGTCGATGCCCTGGATCACCGCACACTCGAACCCCGGTTCGGTCATCTCCCCGGCGCGCCGCCGCTCGACCGCGCCGAACGTGTCGCTCCCGGTGAACAGTTCGAGCGCCTTCCCGCAGGCGCCGCTCACGCAACTGTGCCCGGACACGTAGCCGGGGAACGGCGGGGTCACGAACGTCGTCGGCGAGTACGGGTGCCACTTCTCGCCCGGGATGTCGATCACGCCCTTGCCCGGACCCGCCCACCCGCGCACCGTCTTCCCCGCATAGAAGTACCGGACGAGCGTCCACGGGCGCGAACTGTCGTAGCACCGCTTGGCGTCCCACGCCGCAATGAACGCGTCCATCGCGACGTTGCCGACCGCGAAGAACAGCTTCACGTCCCGGTCCAGGTCGTGCTTGTCCCGGCGCGACACGTCCTGCGCGAACCGGAGCCAGTGGCCGGACTGGCCCGTCGAGCGCGGCCCGTCGCGCATGAACTCCACGACGGCCTTTTGCTCCGTAGTCAGGGTCGCGTTGTAGCGAAGAACCTCATCGACCTCCCGCCTGAGCTGCTCCGAACTGCACTTCGGGGGCGGACCGGGGCGGAACTGGTCGCTGCGGAGGAGGGCGAACGGTTTGACCCGGTACCAGTGCGGCGTGAGGAAGCCCGGGGTCACCTTCCCCCCTTTGCCGTCGTCGAACGGGATCGGCTGCCAGCAGTCGGGGTCGGAGAGCCGGTCGGCGGTGTTCACGCAGCGGTAGCACGTCCAGTCGGAGTACGAGTCGCCGTCCGAACCGACCTCGTCGCCGTGCTGATTCGCCCCGTCCGTCCGGCGGTAGGCGACGACCGCCGCCGCCGCGGCGTTCCCGACCCCCGCGGGGCTGGATGGCTCCGTCGTCGTGGTGAACGGGTCCAGCCCTTTGCCCCGCGCCATGCCGCGGAGCCACCTCTCGTCCTCCGGGAAGAGGTAGAGGAGTGCGCGGTAGGTCCGCGTACCCGACGGCCTCTTCCTTGTTCGCGAGGGTCCGCTCGGCCGCCGGTCGGCGGAGCTGGTCCCGGAGTCGGGTGCCGACCGCCCGGTCGTCGTACGCGGTCCACGCGTCGTACATGCACGTCACGACGACGCCCAACATGCGCGACCCGACCGTGGGGCGCGGCCCGTTCCGCTCGTGCTCCCGCGCGGTGGCTTCCAGGGCGATGTCGAGCCACTGGTAGGCCGCGGACCGCACGGGCCGCGGGATGGGGTTCTGTCCCACCTCGCGGGGCGGGGGGATCGGTTCGTCCTCGCGACCGCCGGCCGAGGGCAACAGGGCGCCACCGATAAGCAGAAAGGGGATGAAGTGGGACAACCGGCTCATTGGTGGACCCGACGTGGGGAGGCGCGGGACGCACCGGTACGGCGCGACCCACAAACGCACACCGGATTATGTCACGAGCACTCCCCGCATTGCCAGTACAATTTCTCGTCCGAGCCGGCAGGACGCGGGGAATGGCCGCACGATCGACCTCGCCTGCGGTCGCAGTCGCCGTCCGGGCGCCCGCTCCCATCCCAGGTGCCGCCTCGCATGTCCCACTGGAGCGCCCGCGCGGAGGGTGGGTTCAACGCGGCCGGGCGAAGGTCATATCCTGTGAGACAGGAGTGCGCCAGCTACACCGTTCGACGCAAGAGGGACAGACCGCCGTGCGAACTCAGTCGGCTCGAACTGGTTCGACCCCAACTCGACCGGCGCGAACCTGGTCGATCCGAGAGAGTCGGAGCCTTCCCGGCGTGCTGCTGGTCGTCGTGGCGCTGGCCGCGTACCTGCCGGCACTCAACGGCGGCTTCGTCTGGGACGACGACGCGTACGTGGTCGAGAATCCGAATCTGCGAACGCCAGACGGGTTGTGGAAGATCTGGGCCACTCCCACCGCGTCGCCGCAGTACTACCCGGTTGTCTTCACGAGTTTCTGGCTGGAGTACCGATTGTGGGGGCCGGACCCCCTCGGCTACCACCTGACCAACGTCCTGCTCCACGCCCTGAACGGGGTGCTGGTCTGGCGGCTGCTGCTCCGGCTGCAAATCCGGTTCGCTTGGTTCATCGCCGCCGCGTTCGTTCTCCATCCTGTACACGTCGAATCGGTGGCCTGGGTCACCGAACGGAAGAACGTCCTCTCGGGGTTCTTCT
>JAYUBA010000763.1:0-1608 GCA_043741075.1 Frigoriglobus sp. | reverse complement strand
TCGGTTTCGACGGCAAAAAGATCAAGTCCGTCGCCCGGCGGTTGAAGCCCCTGCGCGGCCTCAAGGGGGAGATCTACGGCGGCAAACTGCTGGTCGTGCAAGACCTCGCGACCCGGCAGGCGGTGGCCGCCGAAGCCCGCGAAGACGGCGAAGCGGGTGACAGTCCGCTGACGCCGGGGGCCGTGACGCGGGTCCGCGCGCTCGGCGGCGACCGGCCCCGGCTCTGGGTCGGCGACCGCGCCTTCTGCGATTACAAACTCCTCGGCCTGCTGGCGGCCGACGCCGACGGCTTCGTCGTCCGCTTCAACACCAGCTGCGGATTCCACACCGATTCCAGCGTTTTGCCGCGGACGGGCGTCGACGACGAGAAACGGCCCTACCGCGAAGAGTGGGGCTGGCTCGGCGATCCGAAGAACCCGCACCGCATCCGGGTCCGCCGCATCGCCATCGACCGCCCCGGCGACCCGCTGATCTTCGTGACCAGTTTGCTCGACGCCGAACTCCACCCGGCCGCCGACCTGCTGACGCTCTACCGCAGCCGCTGGGGCATCGAGACGATGTTCCAACGCGTCGTGCAGACCTTCGACCTGCGGCACCTCATCGGCGCGGCGCCCAAGGCGACGGTGTTCCAAGCGGTGCTCTGCCTGCTGCTGTACAACGCCACGCTGATCGTCCGGGACTACGTGGCCTTCGGCGCCGGGGTGGAACCGGAAGACGTGTCGCTCGACCTGCTCTTCGACGCGGTGCGGCGGGACCTGACCGGGTGCATGGAGGTGATCGGCGGCGAGGCGATCTTGGAATTGATCGCGGCGACGCGGATGAAAAGTCCGGGGGAACTCCGGGAGCACCTGCGGAAGATTTTGGGCGGCGTGTGGACGGAGCTTTGGAAGAAGTCGCCGACGCGGAAGCGTCCGCAGACGGGCCCGAAGCGGGCCTACCTCTGCGGCGGCCACTCGTCGGTCGACAAAATCCTGCGCGGCGTCCATAAGGAGATCCCGTTCCAGCCGAAAAAACCCAAAGCCCCACCCGAAGAACCCCCGCAAATCGAAACGAAGAAACATAGTTAGAGCGGATCTCGGGTTTTCGTAGCGGGTTGCCGATGCTATTGCCACGGCGACAGTCTCCTCTTTGCCAAGGATGGCGCCATGGCCGCGATCTCGATGGATCTCCGCGTTCGCATCTTCGAAGCCCGCCAATCCGGCGAGACCACTTCCGAAGTCGCCGAGCGTTTCGACGTCAGCCCGGCCTTCGTCCGCCGGCTGATTCAACGCCACCGCGACACCGGCTCGCTCGCCCCCAAAACCGGGCCGCGCGGTCCCAAACCCAAACTCGCCGGCGACCACGGCAAAATCCGCGACTATAACGCCGAGCACCCCGACCACACGCCAGCCGAGGTCGCCGCCGCCCTCCGGCTCCGCGTCTCTGCCCTGACCGTCTGGCGCGCCTTCGTCGCCCTCGGGCTCACCTTCAAAAAAAAACGATCCACGCCTCCGAACGCGACCGGCCCGACGTGAAAGCCGCCCGCGGCACCTGGTTCGCCCGCGTCGCCGCCTCCAAACCCGAACGCCTGATTTTCCTGGACGAAACCTGGTTCTCCACCGCCATGGG
>JAYUBA010000762.1:0-5523 GCA_043741075.1 Frigoriglobus sp. | reverse complement strand
TCGACCGCCGCATCACGGCCGACCTCCGTGTGAAGCGCTCCGCCGACCCGGTGGTGCGGCTCGAAGAAGGGTGGCGGGCGTCGCTGTTCGGCTGGCTGGCGATGCTGCGCGGGTGGGGCACGCGCGCACTCCAGAGCGAACTGCCGGACGAGTCCGGCCTTGCGACGGCACTTCTCCTCAGCGACAGCACCGCCCTCGACCGCGAAGAGTGGGACGTGTACGTCCGCACGGGCGTGATTCACGTCCTCGCCATCTCCGGGCAGCACCTCGTCGTGCTCGGCTGGTTCCTGTGGCTCGTGTTCCGGGCGTGCGGGGTGCGGAGCCGGCACGCGGCGTGGGCGGTCGCCCTCTTCTTGCTCGCGTACGCGCTCATGACCGGCGCGCGGCAGTCGGCGGTCCGGTCCGCGATGATGGTGTGCGTCGTGTGCGGCGGTATTATCCTGCGACGGCCGGTGATCCCGGCGAACGCGTTCGCTTTCGCGTGGCTGATCGTACTCGGCGTGAACCCGACCGACCCGTTCACCGCGGGCTGCCAGCTCTCGTTCCTCTCGGTGTTCGTGCTGATCTGGGGCTGCTCGCGATGGCTCGTGCCGCGCGAGCTTACGCCGGTGGAACAACTCATCGACGAAACTCGCGGCGTGCAAGAGAAGATGCTCCGCGCGGCGCTGCGCGCCCTGTGGCAAGCATTCGCCATCAGCACCATCCTGACGGTCGTGAACGTGCCGCTCGTACTCGCGTGGCAGAACGTCGCGTCGCCGATTGCGATCATACTTGGCCCGCCGCTGATTCTGCTCACCTCGATCGCGCTCGTCGCCGGCTTCCTGGTGCTGATCGTGTCGCCGCTGGGAACGGTGGTGGCGTGGCCGTTCGCGCGCGTCACCGAGTGGAGCCTCGCGGCGTGCGAGTGGCTGGTTCACCTCGGCGACCGCGTGCCGGGCGGCCACCTCTACTCGCCTGCTCCGCCGGTGTGGTGGCTCGTCGGGTTCTACCTGCTCGTCGCGGGTGTCGTGCTCTTTGATGGCAAGTGGGCGAAGCGGTGTCTCGCGGCCATCGGTGTGTGGGTGCTGTTCGGTCTTGTGGTCGGCCTTCAGCCGCGAACATCGGACGAGGCGCGGGTCACGTTCCTCGCGGTCGGGCACGGCGGGTGCGTGGTGATCGAGACGCCGGACGGCCGCGTGCTGCTCTACGACACGGGCACCACCGCCGGGCCGGACGCGATGCGCCGCGTCGTCGCCCCGTTCCTGTGGAGCCGCGGCATCGGCCGCATCGACGAAGTGTTCCTCTCGCACGCCGACCTCGACCACTTCAACGGCCTGCCGGAACTGCTCCGCCGCTTCCCGGTCGGGCGGGTGACCATGACGCCGACGTTCGCCGACAAGGACAGCCCCGGCGTCGCGGCGGTACTCGCGGCACTGGAGCGGCACGCGGTTCCGCGCCGGACGGTGGTCGCGGGCGAGCGGTTCGGCGCCGGCGACGTGACGTTCGACGTGCTCCACCCGCCGCCGGTCGGGCCGCGCGGCAGCGAGAACACGCGCAGTCTGGTGCTGCTCATGCGGCACGAGGGGCACACGGTGTTGCTCACCGGCGACCTCGAAGGGGAAGGGCAGGCGCTGGTGACGGCGCGGCCGGTGGCGCCGGTGGACGTGATGCTCGCGCCGCACCACGGGGCGAAGAACGCGAACGCCCCGAAGGGCAGCCCGGAGAAGCCGGAGCCGGGCGCGATGGCCGCGTGGGCGCGGCCCAAACTCGTCGTATCCAGCCAGCGCGTCGGCACACCGACGGACCACCTCCGCGCGAGCTACAGTGGCGTGGGCGCGACCGTGTGGGACACCCCGACGGCGGGCGCGGTGACGGTGCGGAGCCACGCGACCGGCGTGATCGCGGAGGCGTTCCGCACTGGCGAGGTGCGCGTACTCACCCGCGGGAAGTGAGCGATGGTGTATCGGCGGTTGCGTTCACAACGGAATGTGGGTACAAGTGAATGCGACACAGCGGGGTGTTGTTTAACGCGGAGCGCCGGTGGCCGACGCCGTACCGTCCGTTTCGACCGACCAAGTGCAGGCGCTGGTGGAACTGGCGCGGGCCGGGAGCTTGCGCGCCGCGGCGGCCGGCCTGCACATCACCGAGCAGGGGCTGCGGAACCGGCTCATCGCCCTCGAAACGCAACTCAAGGTGTCGCTGTACCACAAGCAGCGCGGGCCGCGGCGGCGGTCGCCGCTGACGCCGCACGGCGAGCAGTTCCTGCCGCAAGCGGTCGCGTTCCTGGAGAGCGCCCGGCGCCTCGGCGGGCGGGCCGGCGGCGCGGCCGGGCCGCAGGAGGTTCACGTCGCCGCGACGCAGTACCTCACGCTGTACGCGATGCTCGACGCGATCCGCCGGTTCCACCGCGCGTTCCCCGCGATCCGCGTGCGGCTGAGCACGCGCACCGAGCGCGACATCGAGGACGCGCTGCTCCGCGACCCGGACCTCGCGTTCGGCGTGGCCGCGCCGTACGAGGGCGCCGCCGGGCTGGAGTACCGACACCTGTTCTCGCTCGACTGGGGCCTGATCGCCCCGCCGGGCCACCCGCTGCTGAAGAAGCGCGGGCTGACGCTGGCCGACCTGGTGGACGTGCCGCTGATCGTCTTCGAGCGCGGCTCGACCGGCCGGCAGCACGTACTCGAAGAGTTCCACAAGCTGGGGCTGAACCCGCGCGTGGACATGGAGGCGACCACGACGGGGATCGTGGTGAAGATGGTCGAGGCGGGGCTGGGCGTGTCGCTGGTGCCGCTGATGCCCAACGGCGCCGTGACGCGCGGGGTGAAGGTCGGCGTGCGGAAGTTGCCCGGCCAGATTCGGCCGATCCAGTCGGGCGTCCTGATGCGCCGCGGGGAGGCGCTCCCGCCGGCCGCGGAGGCGTTCATCCGGTTTCTGATGCCGCCCGCGCGCGAAGGAGTCGAATCACCTCCGCCATGAACGCGGTCACGAACGCTTCGATGCCCGGCGAGGTGCGCTCCGTGTTCCCGGCCACGTTCAACACACGGACGTCGGTCCGCACGAGCCACTCGGCCACGTCCGCGGGCGCGAGCGCGCCGCCGGGCGCGACCTCCAGTTGCGGGCGGCCGTACCGCTCGCACATCTGCCGCGTCAGCACCTCGCCGGGCGAATCCCAGTCGGTCGCGAAGCGGAGCGTGGCGTCCGATTCCTTCACGTTGAGCGCCGTCCGCGGCGGGTAGCGGTCGCTCGCGTGCTCCGTCACGCCGTACAGGTCCGCGAACTCCGGGCGCGGGCCGTCCTGCGCGCGGAACCCCTTTGGCATCCACCCGCCGGTGGCGACGCCGGCCGCCTTCGCCGCGGCCAGCGCCGCGCGGTCCGCGCCCGTCTGCCCGCCGGAGATCACGCGTTCCAGTTGCATCGGCACCTCTGCGGCCATCGGCCGGGGAGATGTTATAATCGCATTTCGCGCCGCCGCGTTGATGTCGTATTGGTGCCGCGAGTCGGAATCGGGGAGAATGGCGATCGCCGTGCCCCTACCGGAGACTGTTATGCTCGCCTCTGCGCGCCGAGCGGGGTTCTCGCTCATCGAACTGCTGGTGGTCATCGCGATCATCGCCATCATCATCGCGCTGTTGCTGCCCGCCGTGCAGAAGGTGCGCGAAGCCGCCGCGCGGACTCAGTGCGCGAACAACATGAAGCAGTTCGGCCTCGCGGCCCAACACTACGCGCTCGACCACGACGGCCGGCTCCCCAACTCCAAGGAAAACGGTGCCTACTGGGCACCGTTCGATGACCGCGTGGGGTACGCGAACCCGCCGCTGCCGGACTACGACCCGACGAAGACGGTGCTGTGGGGCTACTTGGAGGGGAACCCGAAAGTGTACCGCTGTCCGAGGGGCTTCGACAGCCTCGCGGGCAGCCCGACGTTCGGCCGACCGCTGCAACTCGGTTACGCGGTCAACGGCGTGAGCGGCGGCCCCGCCGGGGCGCGGCTGGTGGAGATCACCAACGGCAACGGCACGTCGCAGGTGATGTACCTGTGGGAACACTGCCGCTCGTTCGGCTGCTCGTACAACGGGCGGCCGTGGCCGATCGACGACGCCGACTGGATCAACCACTACCCGGAGAACCGGCACGGCGGCGTCTTCGGCGTTCAGTTCTGCGACGGCCACGTCGTCATGACGCGGAGGGCCGAGATCGCGACCGCGATGTACTACGCGAAGTGACGACGCGTTAAGCTTGTGGTTCGCGGGGCGAATACACGGTAGCATCTGCCTACTCCGGTCCGAAGTGGCCCGGCGTGCAGACCACTTCCACAAAGGTTCACCCGTGATCGTCAGCGGCCTGTCGGGCAACGAGATCTTCGTCCTCGCGGAGAAGGGCTGGGCACCGGGCAGCATCGTGGTCGGGAACAGCGTCCAGTCGCTCGGGTTCGTGGGCGGCCTGTCCAGCGGGCTGAAGACGCTCGCTGGCGGCGAGATCGCCAACCTCACGCAGCTCATCACCGAGGGCCGGCACGCCGCGATCCAGCGCCTCGAAGAGGAGGCCCAGCGGGACGGCGCGCACGGCGTCACCGGGGTCACGTCGGAACTGAAGACGCTCGGCGGGATGCGCGAGTTCATCGCCATCGGCTCGGCGGTGAAGGGGCTGGACTACCGCGGCCCGTTCTTCACCACCGCCTGCACCGGGCAAGACCTGTACTGCCAGCTCGACGCGGGGTACGAGCCGCGGCACTTCGTAATTGGGAACGTGGCCTACGCGCTCGGCGTGAGTCGCGGCATCTTCGGGTTCCTGAAGGGGTTCGCCGGCGGCGAGGTGAAACAGTTCTCCCAGATGTACAACCACACGCGTCACCTCGCGCTGGAGCGGATCGAAGCCGAGGCCCGCGAGCGCGGCGCGAACGCGGTGGTGGACATCCACACGCAGATCATTTCCATCGGCGCCGGCGCGCGCGAGATGCTGATGGTGGGCACGGCGTCGCACCACCCGGCGTTCGGCAACCCCGCCCGGCCGGTGACGTCCGAGCTGACCGGCGAGGAACTCTGGAACCTGACGAAGATGGGGTACGGGCCGATGCGCCTGCTGCTCGGCACGTCGGTGTACTCGCTCGGCCTGACCGGCGGCATCGGGGCGTTCTTCAAGGGCCTGTCGCGGGGCGAGGTGTCGTCCGTGACGCAGTTGATCTACAAGGCCCGCGCGAACTGCCTGGCGCACATCGAGACGGAGGCGAAGGAGATCGGCGCGGACGCGGTGATCGGGACGAAGATCTTCATCTACGAGATGGGCGGCGGGTTCGTGGAGGTGCTGGCGATCGGCACGGCGGTGAAGAAGATGGACGGGCTGAGCACGAAGTCGCCGGCGCTGATCCCGCAGGCGATCATCCGCGACCGCTCCACGTTCCTCGACCAGACCCACGACACCGGCAAGCTCGACCGGCAGTGAGCGGGGCGAAGGCAAACCTTCCGCAACACTCTCCTTCGGGATGCTGATTTGAGTTGGAAGGCGAAGGCCCCTCACCCGGCTCGAGGACTCGCCGACCTCTCCCCG
>JAYUBA010000761.1:0-5525 GCA_043741075.1 Frigoriglobus sp. | reverse complement strand
GCATCGCGGGTTCACGCTGATCGAGCTACTGGCGGGGATCGCCATCCTCGCCATCCTCGTCGGCCTCCTGCTCCCCGCCGTCCAGAAGGTCCGGGCGGCGGCGATTCGAATGAAAAGCAGTAATAACATGAGGCAGATCGCTCTCGCTTTGCACAACTCTGCATCGAATCATGATTCCCGCCTTCCGTCTCTTTTCCCGGTTCGCGGGAGCGTCAATTCGCAGTCTGACTCGATTTATGACTTTCTCCTGCCGTATGTCGAACAGAATAATCTATACGCGAGTCAAAGTAATCTTCCCTTCGGTTATTCCTGCCAGCTCTACAGAAGTCCCGCGGACCTGAGCCTACAGACAGTACCGGCCTTCGCCACATTGACGAGCTACCCGATCAACGCGTGGGTATTTGACGGTATGCCGTCCCTGACCAATACGTTTTCTGATGGCACTGCGAACACCTTGATGATAGGCGAACGGTACGCGGTCTGTAAAGATGTTGTGATCATGTATCCATATACTGACGCGATCTACTTCGCACATCGAGGTTCGATTGCCGACGGCGGACCCATCACGGGTGGGAATAACCTGAACGACGTGTATCCAGTGACTCGCGGTTCGCCACCAGTCGCCAGCGGAAGCGCTCAGGGAGTTACGTTCCAGGTCGCTCCGAGCGTCGCCGAATGCGACCCTACACTCGCTCAGACGCCACACCGAAGCGGGATGCTCGCCGCGATGGCGGACGGGAGTTTGCGAACGATATCTCCATCAGTCTCTCCTGCTATTTATTGGGGCGCAATCACGCCATCAGGCGGCGAGGTTCTCGGGGATTGGTGATGGGTCGTTTCAAGCAGTGCTCTCAGTAGCGTGTCTGATCGAACAAGAAGCCGCGGATTTCGGGTGGGATAAATGCCAAATCAACAGGTTTGGCTGAGGTTTCACCCCTCACCCCGCTTTCGCCTTGCGCTTGCTGGCCTTACCTTCGGTCGGCGGGGCTTCCTCGCCGTCGATGAAGCGCTTCGCGTCCGGGAGCGCGTCCAGGAACACCTTGCCGTAGGGCTTCGTCAGCACGCGCGGGTCGAACAGCACCACGATGCCGGTGTCGGTCTGCGTGCGGATCAACCGGCCAAAGCCCTGCTTCAGTTTGATCGCCGCCTGCGGCACCTGATAGTCCATGAACGGGTTGCCGCCGTCCGACGCGATCGCCTCCAGACGCGCCTCCGTCAGCGGACGGTCCGGCACCGCGAACGGCAACTTCGTGATGATGACGTTCGATAACGCCTCGCCGCGCACGTCCACGCCCTGCCAGAAGCTATCGACCCCGAACAGCACCGCCTTCTTCGCCTCGCGGAACAGATCCAACAGCTTCGGTGTGGGCAAACCGCTACCCTGCACGAGCAGCGTGTAACCGTTCTTCGCGAACCACGGGCCGAGTTGCGCCGCGGCGCGGTTCAAGAACCCGTAGCTGGTGAACAACACGAACGCCCGGCCGTTCGTCTTCGCCACGTATTCGGGGATGCGCTTCAGCACCTCGTCTTCGTACTTCGAGGCCATCCCGGACGGGTCGGGCATGTTCCGGAAGAGGTGCAACTCCGCCTGCTTCGGGAAGTCGAACGGGCTGCCGAGCAGGCGAGTCTCCGCGTCGTCGAGACCGAGCCGCTTCTGGAACAGGCGGAAGCCTTCTTCGCCGCCGACGGAGAGCGTCGCGCTGGTGAGGATCACGCTCGGAACCTTGTCGTAGAGTTGCGCCTTCAGCGCCGGCCCGACTTCGATCGGCGCGCTGGCGAGCGACACCCGCGGCACGCGTCCGGGCTTCACCTCTACCCAGTACACCTGACCGTCGAGGTCGTGGTTCAACCACTCCTTCACGCTCTTCGCCTGCGAATACAGGCGGTCGCCGCGGCTGGTCAGTTCCATCCGCTCCTCTTCGGAGTCGCGGCCCTTGGCGAGTTCGTGCAGCGTGTCGCCGAGCTTGGTCAGGTCGCCGCTGAGCGTGTCCGGCACCACCTTCGGTTCGCGCACCCGGCCCGAGCCGCCGGCCGCGTTCGGGCCGTTGCCTCTGGGTTGCGACAACTGCCACTGGTACACGCTGAGGAAGAACCGTTCCGTCGCCTGCCGGGTCTGGTCGAGTTGCGCGACCGCGTCGCCGTCGCCGAGCGTGGCGAGAATGCCCTTGTGTGTCCGCGGCGCGAGAAGCTGATTGAGGAGGTATTCGACGCCGCCCTGCGACAGCCCGATGCCGAGGTGGTCCGCGGCCACGTCTTCGAGGGTGTGCGCCTCGTCGAAGATGACGGCCTGATAGTCGGGCAGCACCCCGCCGCCGCTCCGGCGGAGCGCGAGGTCGGCGAAGAACAGCGCGTGATTCACGACAAGGATGTTCGCCCCGAACACGCGCTTACGGGCCTGGAAGTAGAAGCAGTCCGTGTGGTGCGGGCACTTGCGGCCGAAGCAGTTCCCGCTGTCGCTCTGAACGAGGTCCCACACCGGCTCGTACGGCTGGACGGGCAGGTCGGACTTGCTGCCGTCCTGCGTCTGACGCGACCACCGGCCGATCTGAACGAGCTGGTCGATCGCGCCCGGCGTGTCGAGGAGCGTGCTGGCTTTCGTCTGTGCCGCGCGCAGCCGACGGATGCTGAGATAATTCCCGCGGCCCTTCACCAGCACCGGCCGGTAGTCGCCCGGCAGCACCGATTGCAGGAACGGCAGGTCTTTGCGGATGAGCTGTTCTTGCAGGCTGATGGTGTGTGTCGAGATGACGACCTTGAAGTCCTTCCGCGCGCTGACCGCCTGGATCGCGGGCACGAGGTACGCGAACGACTTCCCGACGCCGGTGCCGGCTTCCACCAAAAGCTGGCGCTTGCGGTCGAGTGCGTCGGCCACGGCGTCGGCCATGTCGAGTTGCTGCGGGCGCGACTCGAAGCCGGGGAACTTCTTCGCGATCAGCCCGTCCAGACCGAGGATCTTGCGTGCGTCCATACCGGAATTGTTGCCGAACGGCCGCGGCGAGGAAAGGCCGGTTGCTGGAACAGTGGGCAGTGGAGAGTGGGCAGTGGACAGAAAGAAGAAAGGCAGCAGGCAGCGTTCTTGCTGCCCACTGCCCACTCTTCACTGCCCACTCGCGAAGCGAATCACCAGAACTTGACGCGCCAGTAGTCCTGCGGGGCGGAGGTGCGGCCGATGTACCAGTGCCCGTCGTCCCACTCCATCGTCACCTTGCGCCAGCCGAGGGGCACCTTCGGGAACGGGTAGAACGGCCCGATGAACGGGAACGCGTTGTACGGGTACGCTTCGGGGTACGCGACGCGGCTCACGTTGTTGTGCGGGGCGTAGGTCGGCCACGCGTAGGGGGGCAGGTTCGGGGCTTGCAGGTCGGGGGCCGCCTGGCCGGGGACGCCGAGCGGGGCCGGTTCCACGATCGGGTTGTACGGCAACCCACCGGCCGGTGGGGCGAACGGGGCCGCGCCCAGCGGGCTACCGGTCGGGCCGAGGGGCGTGGGGGCGATCGGGGCCAGCCCGATGGGCGGGTCCTGCACCTGCACGACGCCGGCGGTCAGCGCCCGGAGGCTATCGCGCACGAGGACGACGCCGGTCACGCCCTTGGCGTCCGCGACGATGCGGGCCTTCTGACCGGCGTCCTTCGCGGTGCCGCTGAGGGTGACGGTCCCCTCCTGGGCGACGATGGAAATGTCGGCCCCGCTCGCGTTCCCGGTGGACCGGAGGCGGTAGGCGACATCATCGGCGAGCGTCTGGTTGGGGTTGGCCTTGGTGGCCGAAGCCGGCAGCGGAGCCGGGGGATTGGCGAGCGCCTGACCGGTGATACCGGCGGCGACCGCGAGCGAGAACAGGGCGCGCACTTTCACGACGGACCTCCATGTACGGTTGAAGTGCGTGGCACTCGTAACCAAGAGGATCATGCGCCCGGTTCGCGTGCGGGTCAAACGCCGCGCGGGCAACTTCGGCGTGAGCGGGCGGGATCGGAGTGGCCTATCGGGAACAACCGCCGGAACGAGTACAAGCGGTGGAAGGCGACGGCGCGACCGCACCGACCGCACCGGCGGTCCGGAATTGTTCAAGTCAGCCGCAGTTGACAGTTGGGGCCGCGCGAAATACCATGCACCTGACGGGCACCCATAGCTCAACTGGATAGAGCATCGGTCTACGGAACCGAAGGTTACAGGTTCGACTCCTGTTGGGTGTACTTAAAAAACAAGGGGTTCGAGAGGTAAGGCCCGAGGTCGTGCAGGGAACTGTGCAGGTAACCGCCCCAGAATCCTCTGGGGCTTTTTCGTTTCCTGCAATCTCGCCGCACCGGTGCCGAATACTCTTCTGGCGGCGTTGGCGTCCCCTTCCCTTACCAAGAGAGGAGGTGTGCCACGAAGATCTTTACCTGGATCTTTACGCCCAGCCAAACCCCGGCGGTGAACCTTTTGGAGCTGACCGCGCGAGCGGAGAAGCCTTGAGGGTCGCGTCCAGGTCTCTCACTTCCTCCGGGGCTGGGGTGTGCGGATAGCGGCTACACGTGGCAGATGACCTGGAATTCCGCGCACCTCGGCATGAATGACAGCACCCCGGCCGTCGCAAGGCGCGCCGGGGTTTCTTCGTTCGGAGTAGTCGATGAAGCCCGATGAGCTGAAGAAGGTTCTCACCGAGATGGAGCCGGCCGCGAAGGCCGAGATGAAGAAGAAGGCCCGCGCCGAAGCGATGAGCGACGAGGAGTGCGTCTACGCGATGGCGGAGCGAACGTGGGAGGAGCGGTTCAGCCACGCGCTCCGCCTGCCCACCGAAGCGGACCGGGCGGGCGAGGCGACCATCGACGCGGTGCGGTACGCGAAGCTCGCCTATCATGTCGCGGTTCTGGCCGCCGTCTTGTCCTTGATCGGCACCGTGGCATCGGTGATCGCGCTCGTGCGCTGAGGTGCCGGCTAGCGCGCCCGCGACACCGCCTCTACCCTCCCCGCGGTCGGGAACGGTAGCTGATCTGGAGCGTTACGCTCTGGGTGATCCCGACTGCCTTGCACAGCTCTTTGACCGGACAAGGTAAGAACTGCGCGTAGACCGCGCGAAACGTATCTGCCCTGAACGGTAAGTACCCCGACCACGGAGGGACAGCCAGCAATGGTTGCTCTCCTCTTTCCGAGGGGTGCGCTCGCCGCGAAGGTGAAAACCGAGACCGCGAACGACCCTCTACCGAAGTAGAGGGTCTGTGGTGTTCGCTCACTTCTTCCGCGCCGCCGCCGGCTTGCTCATCACCGACAGTCCGATGCCCGGCGACTTCCACGCGTCCGACACGCTCGCGAGGTCGAAGCCCGCCGGACTGAACCAGACCGTCATGCGCTGCCCCGAGGGCAACACGTCCTTGCACCGCAGACGGCCCAGATCGAGACGCTCCCCGGTCGCGAGGAAGTGCAGCACGAGGAACGTCACCAGCTCGCGCGCGTAGGCCGGTTGGTCGCCCGTCTTCAGCTCCTTCTCTTGGTCCGCGAACGGCCGCTCGGGCGGAATCGGCGTGAGGTTGATCTGACGCCAGCGCCAC
>JAYUBA010000760.1:0-1611 GCA_043741075.1 Frigoriglobus sp. | reverse complement strand
CCGGGGCGGCGACAAGCGCAACGAGTAGGAAGACGAGTGCCCACCGCCGCATGAGAAGCCTCGAAGTCGAGATCGTGGTTCGGGGTGAACAAGCACATACCGGGCCGGAACGACCGCGCCCCGATCGCCCACGCCGACCCAGACTCCCGGAAGCCGCCATGTTCCGCACGTTCGCCGGTGGGTTCCTGGCCGTCGCCGTCGTAGGGCTGGCGCTCGGCCCGTCCGCCGGGTGCCGGTTCAAGCAGACCGACACCTCGCCGGCCGCGGCCGGGATCAACACCCGCGACCTGATCGACAAGGACGCCCAGGACGAGGCCGACGAACTCACCCCCGCGGGCCAGTTCGCCGCGGCGGCCGAGCGGCTCCGCAAGGACCGGCAGAAGAAGCTCGAAGAGCAGTCCAAGAAGGAGGGCGGGACCGCGGTCACCCGGCCGAACCGGACCGTCCTGTGCCTGTCCGGCGGCGGCTCGTTCGGCGCGTACACGGCCGGCGTCCTGGTCGGGTGGTCGGAGCGGGGCGACCGGCCGCAGTTCGACGTGGTGACCGGGATCAGCACCGGGGCGCTGATCGCCCCGTTCGCCTTCCTCGGGCCGAAGTACGACGGGAAGCTGAAGCGGTTCTACACCGAACTGGAGAGCCGCGACCTGTACAAGCTGCACCCGGTCCGCGCGCTGTTCGGCGAGGCGTTCGCCGACACCGCGCCGATGGCCGCGCAGATCGACGCGTTCCTCACGCCCGAGGCGCTGGCGGACATGGCCGACGCGCACCGCCGCGGGCGCCGCCTCTACATCGGCACGACCGAAGAGGAGGGGAAGCAGTTCGTCATCTGGGACTTGGGGGCGATGGCCGCCCGCAACGCGCCGGGCGACCGCGACCTGATGATTAAAGTGCTGCTCGGGTCGGCGGCCCCGGCGGGGTTCTTCCCGGCCGCCAAGATCGAGGTGACCGCCGACGGCAAGCGGTACACCGAGCGGCACGTGGACGGCGGGGTGTCGCAGGCGGTGTTCTTCCGCCCCCCGTTCGTGCCCCCGGAGGAGCGGTCGGACGTGGCCGCGCGGGACCTGGCCGGCACCAAGGTGTACGTGATCGTGGCCGGGAAGTTGTACGCCGACCCGGAGGTGATCCGCCCGTGGTCGCTGGCCCAGGCCGGGAAGAGCGTGTCCACACTGATTTACGCCCAGACCCGCGGCGACCTCCAGCGGCTGTACACCGTGTGCCTGCTGACCGGGATGGACTACTACGTGTCGGCCATCCCGCAGGCGTACCCGGCCCCGCTGTCGAGTACGGAGTTCAAGCCGCCCGTGATGACCCAGATGTTCGAGGAGGGGCGGCGGGTGATCGCGTCGCAAGAGCCGTGGCGGACGCTCCCGCCGGGCGTCGGTCCGGGGGAGAGCACCCTGAGCCGGTCCGGCCCGTGGCTGACGTTCCAGCAGCGGGGGCCGCTGCTGCCGATCACCGGCCCGAAGGGGCTGTTGGTCCCGCCGCGATACCCGGTCTCCGACCGCGGGAGCATCCCCACCGGCCCGTTCCAATCCCCGGAGAAGTGACTGGTATCGGGCCGATGGGCAGGGCAACGCAGAGATTGAAGCGGAGTTGGGGGGTGGCCGGGGC
>JAYUBA010000759.1:0-5532 GCA_043741075.1 Frigoriglobus sp. | reverse complement strand
ACTGGCCGACGCCGTTGCGGAACTGCTCCGCTCCACCGACGTCCTCCCGTCCAATCGACGGGTCGATGAACGCACCCTCTCGGCTAACACGTCCGCATACAGCAACGCCCGATCACGCCTCCACGCCGACATTCCCGACGCCGTCGCCGATCACGTCTTCGAGACGCTCGTCGCCGCCACACCACCATCGTTCGGGAACAGGCGGGTGTTCGCCGTCGATGGCACCACCATCACCCTGGCCCCGACACCCGAACTCGAACGGGCGTTCCCGCCGGCCACCAACGGCTCGGGCACAAGCGCCTGGCCTGTGTGGCACTGGGTTGTCGCTCACGAACTGTCCAGCGGCTGCATGATCCGTCCCGAAACGGGTCCGATGTACGGTCCCGCGGCGCTCAGCGAGTTGGCACTGGGAACCCGATTATTGCCACGAATCCCGGCACGATCCGTTCTGTTGGCGGATCGCAACTTCGGCGTGTTCGCGTTCGTGTACGCCGCGAAGGGTGCGGGCCATGACGTGGTGTCGCGGTTAACCGAACTCCGGTTCCGGGCGTGGGTGAAATCGGCGCAGGTGGTCGGCACGGGCGTGTGGAAGTTGCGTTGGGAGCCGAGTCGCTGGGACCGCAAGAGTCACCCCGATCTGCCGACCGATGCGCACGTGCCGGTGTGGTTGCACGAGGTGGTGATATCGGCGTCGTTGACACTGTGGCTGGTGGCAACGCTGGAGAGCAGTAGCGCGGAGCTGACGGCGTTGTACCATCATCGCCAGGACGTGGAGACGGACATCCGGGACGTGAAGCGGACGTTGAAATTGGAGGAGTTGCGTGGCCGGTCGGTGGCGATGGTGCGTAAGGAGTTGTCGGCGGGGTTGGTGGCGTACAACTTGGTGGTGCAGGTACGCCGGCTGGCGGCGGCTCGTGCGGGCGTGAGCCCGCGTCGTTTGAGTTTCGCGGGCGTGTGGAGTTTGGTGAAGGTGGTGCTGTTGAGCGGCAACGAATGGTCATTGCCGCTATGGGAGGAAAAATTCGAGTGGGTTCTCCGGGCCGCGGCTCAACGCAAGGTGCCCGAACGACCCGGACGCACTTACCCACGAACCGTCATACGACGCGCTCGCAAGTTCCCCAACCGACCACGACCCAACGCGACAACCGATACAAAGTAAGTGCCATTGGGCCGGAGGCCCACACCACAAGAGACATGAGGGCCACTGCACCGGTTGCCGTGGCATGCTCTGCGGGGATTGGGTACATAGGGGCGAATGAACGCGGGCCGCGCGCCCGCTATACGTACTCCGGGGGGGCGAATGGACATCGCGGCCAAACAGGCGGAACTGGACGCCGTCACCTGGTACCACGAGTTCGATTTCGGCAACGGCCTGCGCACGCGCACCCACTGCCACCAGATCGAACAACACCGGCACATCTGGGAGTTCGTCGAGGGGCAACTCGCGAACGTGGACTTCCGCGGCAAGTTGGTACTCGACATCGGCGCGTGGGACGGGTACTGGAGCTTCCACGCCGAGAAGCGCGGCGCGCGGGCGGTGCTCGCGAGCGACGACCTGGGGCAGAACTGGTCGGCGGGCCGCGGCATCCACCTGGCGAAGGAGCTACTCGGCTCGGCCGTCGAGATCGACCAGAACCTGTCGGTGTACGACCTCGCGGCGCGGGGCCGGACGTTCGACGTGATCCTGTTCATGGGCGTGTACTACCACCTGCACGACCCGTTCTACGCGCTGTCCCAGATCCGCCACTGCTGCCACCCCGGCACGGTGGTGGTGGTCAGCGGCCCGGTCGGGCTGAAGGTCGGGTCGAACGCGTCGCTGTACAACTTCGCCGACCACAACTGCGAGTGGCTGCCGGCCGACGGCGCGCTGAAGCAGTTGCTCGCGGCCAGCTACTTCACCGAGCCGAAGGGCGCGTACTACGACTCGTCGGCGGGCGCACCGCCCCCCGGCCGGCTCGGCTGGCGGTGGCGGCTGAAGATGGCCGCCGCCGCCCTCCGCGGGTCGCGCCCGGACATGAGCGGGCGGCTCGCGGAAGTGCTGCCGGCGGACGACGCGAACCGGCTCGCGGTGCTCACCTGCGCCCCGCACGAGGGCGAGGTGGGCCTGCACTTCTACCGGCCGCCGTTCGGGCTGCACGCCTACGACCCGCGGTTCCGCGACGCCCCCGCCCGCCGCGCCGCCGCGTAATGCCCCTTGCTTCCCGGCGCGCCGTGTGCATACAGTGGGTATCCCTATTGTGAGGCGACCCACATGAGCTATCAAGTTGACGGGTACTACGGTGAGAGCGTCGCGTCGGCCCCGGCGAGCGAACGGGTGCGGTTCATCCGCCGCACCTACGCCCACCTGGCCGGGGCGGTACTCGCCTGGGTCGGCGCCTCCGCGGCGCTGATCTCGACCGGCATGGCCGAGCAGATCATCCGCGACGTGTTCATGGCGAACCGGATGTCGTGGCTGGTGCTGATGGTGGTGTTCATGGGCGGCACGATGGCCGCTCAGTACATGGCCCGGTCGCGGGCGTCGGTCGGGATGCAGTACGCCGGGCTGGCACTGTATGTGTCGCTGTACACGCTGCTGTTCGTCCCCATCCTGACCATCGCGTCGCTGCCGAAGTACGGCGGCAGTCCGGAGTTACCGCTTCAGGCCGGGATCGTGACGCTGGCGGCGTTCGGCGGGCTGACGGCCGCGGTGTTCTTCTCCGGTAAGGACTTCTCGTTCCTGGGGCCGGTGCTGGCGATCGGGTCGTTCGTGGCGCTGGGCGTGATCCTGGCGGCGGTGCTGTTCGGGTTCAGCCTGGGGCTGGTGTTCTGTGCCCTGATGGTGGCGCTGTTCGCCGGGTTCATCGTCTACGACACGTCGAACGTGATGCACCGGTACGGGACGAACGAGCACGTGGCCGCGAGCATGGCGCTGTTCGGCTCGTTCGCGATGCTGTTCTACTACATCCTCCGCATCTTCATGATCGCGCGCGACGAGTAACCGACGCGCGAATCGCACGCGAGCGGCCGGGGTGAATCCCCTGGCCGTCTTCGCGCGCATTGGCCTCTCGTGTAAACTGCTCGAAGTGCGTCCGCGCTGACCTGGGGGCAGAAAATGAACGCGACATCCGCGACCGAACCAGTGGGCTGGGTTCCCGACGCGCCGCCGCACCCGCCCGTGACCCGCGTGGACGAAGCCCGCGTCGCGGCGTTCGTCGCGGCGCACAAGCTGGAGGACTGGGTCGAAGCGGCCGTCCGGCTCGCACGGGACGCGTTCCCGCGCGCGAAGCGGATCGCGCTCGATATGTTCGGCGCGCCGGGCGAGTACGGCGAGCGCCTGATTCTGGACGTAACGCCCGGCGTCGATCCCGACGCGCAAGAACGCCAGTACAGGGACTTCGTGCGGCGCTGGATCGATGCGACGCCGCCGTGGGTCACGGACCAGATGGGAATCAGACTCACCCTCTCGTGAGCGGTCCCAATATGGACGGCCGGCGGCTGCTCGCTCTCGCGCAAAAGCTCGTTGAAGGTGTCGCGGCACGTACGCCGCTGACCGAAGGGGACGGCGCGCCCGAGTGCCGCAGCGCGATCAGCCGCGCATACTATGCCGCGTTCCTCGTCGCCGCCGCGTACCTCGACCGGATCGGGTTTGCGGTACAGAACACGCCCGCCGCACATGTCGCCGTGCAGTATGAACAACGGCGGCGACAAAACGCTTCGAGACATCGCCGCCGACTTGGACCGGTTACACGGCGAGCGTCGGCGGGCCGATTACGCCATGGCGGACCGAAACCCCGAGACGCTCGAATACGCGGAGGAAGCGGTCAGAGTCGCCGCAAGCGTGATCGCCCGACTCGATGAGGTTCGCGACACCGCGGCACCCGACCGCCTCGGCGCCATCGCGGTCGCCATTTCCCGGTGGCTGAAGTCCGCCCAGAACGCCGGGCTTCGCCAGAAGTCGGGCACCGGCTGACCCGCCTCGCGCCCCGCACTCCGCCTTGCACTTCTTTCAACCGCCGCGTATCCACCCGCGCCTCGCTCGCCCCGCGCGGAGGGTCCGCACCGATGTCCGCACGCCTCGCCGCACTCGCCCTCGCAGCCGTTGCGCTCCCCGCGGCCGGGTGTTCGTACAACCCCGGCTACTTCCCGTGGCTCGTCCCGCCCGGCAACATCGAGCAGACGCACGCCAAGCCCCGCCTCGGCTACTTCCGTAACTACGACCGCAAGGCGTGCCGCCTCGGCGTCACCCCCAGCGGGCAGGCCACCGCGCCCCTCGGCGCGCAGGTCGTCCTCGTCGCCACCGTCTACGACAAGGACGGCCAGCCGCGCCGCGACCGCCGCGTCGAGTGGATGATCGACGGCCCCGGCAACATCGTCGAAGCGGACGAGTCCGGCATCTACGCCGGCCGCGGCTATAAGGTCGATAACAAGTACGCGGTCACGTACACGACGTACCACGCCAAGACCATCACCCGCGGCAACGACGACCCGAAGGACGATGTCGGCATCGACCCCGGCCAGACGTTCATCGTGATTAGTTCCGCGATCCCCGGCGAGACGGTGGTCACGGCCTACGCGCCGGAAGTGTTCAACTGGGACAACGGCCGTGTGGTCACGAAGGTGCTGTGGGGCGACAGCCGGTTCTCGTTCCCCGCGCCCGCGACCGTGCGCGTCGGCGGCGAGACCACGCTTTCGACCAGCGTGAACCCGAACGCGTCCGACGCGCAGAGCAACTTCCGCGTGCGGTATCGCGTCATCGACGGCCCGGCCGCGGTGCTGGTGGCGAAGGGCGGCGACACCAGCCTGACCGGCACCGGCGGGAAGGAAGCGGAAGCGTTCACGGACGAAAACGGCTCGGCGGCCGTGCGACTCGTGCAGCGCGACCCGCTACCGGGACGCACCCGCGTTGCGATCGAGGTGCTGAAGCCGCCGGAGAGCGGCACCGGGCCGGGCACCGTCGTCGGGCGGCGCGAAGCCGTGGTGGACTGGACCGCGGCCGAGGTGAAACTGAAGGTGAACGCGCCGCCGGTGGCGAGCATCATCGGCACGTTCGCGGTCACCGTGTCGCTCGACAACGTGACCAGCGTGGACAGCAAGGACGCCCGCGTTCGCGTCACGCTTTCGGACGGCGCGACGCTCGCCCGCAGTGAGCCGCCGCCGAATCGGCAGGACGAAAAGGGCGGGCTGATCTTCGACCTCCCGCCGGTGAGCGGGAAGGGCAAACAGCCGATCGCGCTCCAGGTGAAGCCGGCCCGCGTCGGGAACGTCACGATCACCGCGGAAGCGGTCACCGGCGACGGGATGCGGGCGAACACCGACGCCGTCACCCGCGTCGAGCAGGGCAAACTTCAGATGCACGTCGAAGCGCCGCCACTTGTACTGGCGGGCGAGCGCATCCCGGCGCGCATCGCGGTCACCAACGGCGGCGCGGCGCCCATCGACAACGTCACCGTCTGGGCGCGCTTCGACGAAGGGCTGACGCCCCTCGGCGGGCTTACGCCGCGCCGCTCGCCTTCGGAACCGGTCGAACTCGCGGGCGGCACCATCAGTCCCGGT
>JAYUBA010000758.1:0-5534 GCA_043741075.1 Frigoriglobus sp. | reverse complement strand
GCCGGAAGTAATACAACGTCGGGTTGAACAGCAAACCTCCGCCTCCTGTGCTTTTTGACCTCCCCCCTTGAGGGGGAGGTCGCTGCGGTCGGCTCTGCGACCGCAGCGGGTGGGGGGTGAAGCGACACGAGTGGAGTGACGTTTCACCCCCCACCCGGCGTCGAAGCGCCGCCGACCTCCCCCTCAAGGGGGGAGGTCAAAGCAAAGCAGATGGGTACTCTTCAACACGATTTGGTCCGGCCCTACGAGAACGCGCACGCCCCGTTCACCCAATCGGCCGTGACCGCCTTCCCGTCCGCGCCGTTCGCGAGCAGCCAGCGGGCCAGCGGGGCGACCACTTCGCGCTCGATGGCCCGCTGCAAGGGCCGCGCCCCGTACCGCGGGTCGAAGCCCACGGCCGCGAGGTGATCCACCAGCGCCTCCGACCACGTCACGCGCACGTCGTCGCGAACCAGCCCCTCGCGCTTCGCGATGGCGTCGAGTTCGCGCCGCGCGATCACCTTGACCGTCGCGGGCAGCAGCGGGCGGAATGTGACTACCGCGTCCATCCGGTTGAAGAACTCCGGGCGGAAGAACTTCATCGCCACGTCCTGATACGCCGGCCCGACGCCCTCGCCCTCGAAGCCGACGGCGCGCGACTGACCCGCGCCGAGGTTCGAGGTCATCACTACGATGGTGCTGCGGAAGTTCGTGACGCGGCCGTACTGGTCGGTGAGCCGGCCCTCGTCGAACACGGACATGAGCGTGTCGAACACGTCCGCCGCGGCCTTCTCGATTTCGTCCAGCAGCAGCACGCTGAACGGTTGCCGCCGGACCTGCTTCACCAGCGGGCCGGGTTCGCCCTGCGGCGGGCCGAGCAGCCAGTACACCGCGTCGAACCCGCCGTACTCGCTCATGTCGAGGCGGAGCAGCCGGTCGCCCGTCCCACCCCGTCGCTCACGCTCTGGGTTCGCCCCGGCGTTGCCGAAGAAGTAGCTGGCGAGCGCCTGCGCCATGTGCGTCTTGCCGACGCCGGTCGGGCCGCAGAAGAGCAGCACCGCGGGCGGGCGCGCCGGGTCGGTCAGCCCGGCCTTCACCGTCATCACGACGTTCGCCGCGGCCTCGCACGCCTCCGGCTGGTCGATCACCCGCGCGCGGAACCAGTTCAACACGTCGTCGCGCTGGAGGGTAATTTCGTCCCGGAGGAACAGTTCCGGTAGGCCCGTCTGGCGGCGGAACTGATCGACCACCGCAGACGGCGTGACCGGCCCTTTTCCACTACGGACATGGCTATCAACGATCTGGCGCGCGAAGCTGGACGCGGGTCCGGGGAATGCCGCGTAGGGCACGAACCGGCGGAACAGGCGCACGATCCGCTCGCCGCTCGCCGCTCCCGCGCTCGATCTCGACGCCGGGGCCACTCGCGGCGGTTTCGAGTTGCTTGTCGATCACCGACAGCGCCGTTGCGCGCTCGAACGGTTCGACGCAAACGATCTGGAACAGGTCCGGCAGCCCCGGCATGAGCCGGCGGCACGCGTCGAGTTCCGCGGGCGTGACCTCCGCGACCATGCGCAGTTCGCCGCGCGCGAGGTACGGCACGAGGAACGCGGCGACGCTGTCCGTCGGGCCGAGGCCGCCGGTGCGCACCAACTCAAGGAGTCGCTCGACGCACAACACGCCGCCGAGTTCGCCGAGTTCCGCGATCACGGCCTCGACGCGCTCTTCCCACTGGCCGAGGTACTTCATGCCCGCGATGACGCGGCCCGCGGACGTGAGCCAGAACCGCCGCTTGTGCTTCACGCCCGGTCGCTCGTCTTCGGCCAATGCCAGCTTCTCCGCTTCCTTTACCGCGTCCACCATGAGCGTAGTTTTGCCAATGCCGCTCTCGCCGACGAGCAGCACGTTCGCCTTCTCGTGGTGAAGTTTCTTCACGAGCGCCGCGAGTTCGGCCTCGCGCCCCCACGCCCGCGCGTAGCCCTTCCGCACGGCGCGATCGCCGACCGGTTCGGCCACCTTCGCGAGCGTCGGCGGGGGCGGAATCGTGTCGAGCGCGCCGGGCGGTTCCTTCGGCACGGGGATCGCGAGTTCGATCAACTCCGCGCGCGGCGGCGGCAAATACGCGCCGAGTTGCTCCGGCGTCTTGCCTTCGAGCGCCTGCGCCACGGACCGCTCGACGAGCTTCTGCAACTCCATGCGGCCGGGGTAGTCGAAGCGGACGCCGAGCAGCGGCAGGTCGGCGGCGAACTGCCCGCTCGTGCGCGTGCCGACGACGCACGGCACCCGCACCGGCACCTCGGCGTCGGACGGGTAGAAGCGGTCCTTCGCCTTATATTCCGGCCGCACGGTGACGGTGAACCACCGCAACTCCGGCTCGGCGAAGTCGGGCACGGGCAGCCCGGCGTCCTTGCGGTGCGCCCAGCGGAGGTACTCCTTCAGGTCGTCGCGCGCGTCGTTCGCGGAGGCGCCGAAGCCGGTGGCACCGCCGTCGAGCGCGACCGCGGAGTACCCGCCGGCGGCGTCGCGACAGAGCAGTGCGTGGTAGCGAACGGTGGGCATGTCTTGGTTCTTGGCGAGGGGCTTATGCGCGCGGCAGCGCGGCGAGCGTGAACGCGCGGAACGTCTCGGCGAAGTCGGCGCGGCCGGGCAGCGGCGACACCAACCCGGTGCGCCCGTCCGCGACCGGCTGCCCTTCCGCGTACACGCGCAAGATGGGGCCGAACGCGAACGGGTCGGCGACCGCGCCCGGCCACGCGTCGAGCACGTCCACGCGGAGCGGCACCGGCCCGCCGTGCTTCGGCAGGAACAGGTGCGTGCCGGCTTCCACCTGCGCGAGCGCGCGGGCGTGACCGCCCTTCAGCAGCACGCCGAGTACGCCGAGGCGGTCGGGAAGTACCGGCATACCTTCGACTTCGAGGCCGAGTACGACCGGCCACGCGCGGGCGTAGTAGCTCTGGAGCAGCGAGGCCGAATAGCACGGCACGCCGTCCGGGAACCCGCGGACGCACAGGTACACCGGCTTCGTATCGACGGGCGCGGTCGCCATCAGGTTCAGGAGCGCGAGCCGGTTCTCCACGTCGAAGAGATCTTGATCGTCGGGCAGCGGCTCGGACGTGTCGAACAGTTCGCGCAGTGCGGCCTCCATATTCTCCGCGGAGGCGAGCGAGCGAAGCGGCTGCTCCCAGCCGTATACCGGGTCCAATTTCTTGATCGCCCGGTAGCGCGCCCGGCGGCCAGTCGCTTCCGGCTGCGCCGCTTCCAGGTACGAGTGCTTGCGGTCTTCGAGCCGGTTCTTGTAGGTGTTGAGCGTGTCGCCGATCGCGTCGGCGAGTTCCTTCAGTGCGAAGTAGCGTTCGTGTTCGGAGGTCACCTTCCCGACCGCGAGCGGCGCGGCGGGGCGGATCGCGTCGAGTACGGCGTCGGCGGTGTCGAGCGCCGCCCACGCCGCCGCGAGGCGCTCCTGCACCGGCAGCGCGGCGCGGTCCTCAAGGGGAAGCTTCGCGGCCCACGCGGGCGCCTGCACGCTCACGACGAGCGCCGCGGGTGAAGACTTCACCGTGACGACGGTCAGCTCGTTCACGTCGAGCGTCGCGAGCCGGGCCGCGGCCGGTTGCGTCAGTTCGCGCTCGACGGCACGCTTCATCGCGCGGGCACCGAGTGCCGGGTCGTAACCGGCTTGAATGACGCGGTCGAGCGCGTCCGGGGCGACGTTCAGCACGCACTTCCGCTGGCCGAAGCCCTCGCGCGAAAGCACCTCATTCACCAGCCGCCGCGCGATCTTTGCCATCTCGTCGCGCGACAGCTTGCGGAACGGGATCACGCGGTCCAGCCGGTTGAAGAACTCCGGGCGGAAGAACTTCTCCGCGGCCCGCGTGTAGGCGTGCGACCGGTCCGCTTCCGGCACGAAGCCGAGGTTGCCTTCCGCTTCGCGCACGCCCAGGTTCGAGGTCATAATCACGATGGCGGAGGTGAAGTCCGCGGTCCGCCCGAGTGAGTCGGTGAGCCGCCCTTCGCCGAGCAGTTGCAACAGCAGGTCGAACACCTCCGGGTCGGCCTTCTCCACCTCATCGAGCAGCACCACCGCGAAAGGCTGCCGCCGGATGGCGCTCGTGAGCAGCCCTTCCGGTTGCAAGAACGTGCCCACCAACCGCGCCGCGGCGCCCGGCTGGTTGAACTCGTTCAGGTCGAACCGCAGCAGGCGGTCACTTTCGCCGAACAGCGTGCGCGCGATGGCTTTCGCGCACTCCGTCTTGCCGACGCCGGTCGGGCCGAGGAACAGGAACGCGGCGAGCGGCCGGTCGGGGTCGTTCAGCCGCGCCTTCGCCACGCTCACCACGTCCGCGAGCGCTTCCACCGCGTCGATTTGGCCGATGATCTGCTCTTGAAGCTTGTCGCGCACGTCGTCGCGGTCGAGGCGCTGCTTCGGGTCGAGGAAGTCGAGGGACAACCCGATGCGGGCGGCGAAGTCGGCGAGCACCTCGGAGCGGGTGACCTCCAGTAGTAAAGAACCCACCCCCCCAACCCCCCTCCCTGAAGGGAGGGGGAGCCGGACGAAGCGGTCGCGCGCACCGCGAGGCGCGTGAGCACCGCGGCGGCCTTCCCCGGAAACGCGGGCGTGCGGTCGTAGCGGCGCTGTAGGTCGATCACCGCCGGCAGCACGTCGAGACCGAAGACGCACGCGTGCTTGCCTTCGAGCCGCCGCTGCTGGTCGATGAGGATGCGGAGCGTGTCCCGGTCCGACGGTTGCCGCACCGGGATGACGTGGAACAGGTCCGCGAACCCGCGGTCGCGCTCCTGCAACACGCGCAACCCTTCGTTTGTGATCTCGCCCAGCACGCGCACGTCGCGGCGTTCGAGGTACGGTTTCAACACCACAGCGGCGCTCAGCGTCGATTGGCCGGTGACGCCGGCGAGGAAGAGGCCAACGAGGTCGTCGAAGTAGAGGACGTGGTCGCGCCTCTTCGCGTGCTTCAGAATGGCGAGCAACCGGCCCTCCCACTGGCCGACGTAGGACATGCCGGAGATGAGCCGCTGCGGCAACACGAGCCACGTGTTGTACCACTGACAGTGAACCGTCTTGCGGGCGTCCACGCGGCGGAACACGCACTCGTGAACGACGGCCGTCTTGCCCGCCATGCGCGGGCCGCACAGCAGCACCGGCCGGCGGTCGTTCAGTTCCAGCAGGCGCGACAGCTCGCTCACCTCATGGTCGCGCAGCACGGCCCGGCCGAGTTCGTCCGGGTACAGCCAGTCGAGGCACCGGCCGACGCGGCGCAGTTCGGTCGCGCCGTCGGTCGGTTCGCCGCCGCCGAGCGCGAGGACGTTGACCGGCGGCGGCTTGGGCGAAAGGGCGGGAATGTTCGCGCTGAGGTCGAGCACCTGCACCCACGCCTTGCCGGCGAGCGACCCGCCCTCCGGGCGCACGTCGTCGGGTTCGTCCGCGTCGCGCTCGATGGCGCGCCAGTGTTCGGTGAACACCGCCCGCGCGCGGGCTTCGAGCGGTTCGCCGCGGGTCACTTCGAACCACAGGTCCGGCACCGTGGGGCTGAACGCGAGCC
>JAYUBA010000757.1:0-1614 GCA_043741075.1 Frigoriglobus sp. | reverse complement strand
GGGCGCTCGTGGACTTCACTTGCGATCTGCTCATCGCGACCGACCTCGCGGCCGGGTGCGTGATCCGGCACTTCGCCGAGCGCCAGGAATCGGACATCCCCAAGCTGATGAAGCACCCGCTGATGATGGCCGGCAGCGACGGTATCTATGTGGGCGGGAAGCCGCACCCGCGCGGCACCGGGTGCTTCGCGCGCTACCTGGGCCACCACGTCCGCAACGGCGACTGGGCGCTCGAAGAAGCGGTGATGAAGTGTTCGTACCACACCGCCCGGCGGTTCGGACTGAAGGACCGCGGGCTGATCCGCGAGGGACTCGCCGCCGACGTGGTGGTGTTCGACGCGGACGCGATCGCCGACCGCTCGACCTACGACGACGGCAAGGCGCTGGCGGTTGGCGTGGAACACGTGTTCGTGAACGGCGTGCCGGTGTTGCTCAAGGGCGAGCGCACCAGCGCGCGACCGGGCCGCGGGTTGAAAAGACAGTGATTCACCGCGGGCAAAGGCACAAAAACGCCGCGGATAAACGCAGAGAACGCAGATTCAATCAGAAGACGGAGTTCAATTTACTTGCCTTTTGTCTCGATCTGCGTCTTCTGCGTTAATCCGCGGCGTTTTTGTCTTCTCAGCGGTGAATCCTCGTGGAGTTCAGATGAAGCACTTGCTGGGGTTGGAAGGGCTGGCGGCGGCGGCGCTCACGCACCTCCTCGACGTGGCGGGAACGTTCGCCGGCGTCGGGGTGGGCGACGTGCCCAAGCGCGACGACCTCAAGGGGAAGGTGGTCGTCAACTTGTTCTACGAGCCGTCCACGCGGACCCGGATGAGCTTCGGGCTGGCCGCCCGCCGGCTCGGCGCGGACGTACTCGACTTCTCGCCGAGCGGGTCGAGCACGTCCAAGGGCGAGACGTTCATCGACACCGCGAAGAACATCGAGGCGATGGGCATCGACATGGTGGTCGTGCGGCACTCGTCGCCCGGCGCGCCGCACATGCTCGCGAAGCACCTGAAGCCGCACGTCCGCGTCGTGAACGCGGGCGACGGGGCGCACGAGCACCCCACGCAGGCGCTGCTCGACATCCTCACCATCCGCACCAAACTCGGTCGCGTCGAAGGGCTGACGGTGGGCCTGGTGGGCGACATCGCCCACAGCCGCGTCGCGCGGAGCAACATCCACGCGCTGACCGCGCTCGGCGCGAAGGTGATCGTGTGCGGCCCGACCACGCTCGTGCCGCCGGACGTGTCGCGGTTGGGCGTCGAGGTCGTGGACAAACTCGACGACGTGCTCCCGCGGTGCGACGTGCTGAACCTGCTGCGGGTGCAGTTCGAGCGCCAGCGGAGCGGGCTGTTCCCGTCGATCCGCGAGTACCGGCTGCTGTTCGGCGTGGACGGCGACCGCATGAAGAAGGCGAAACCGAACGTGCTGCTGCTGGCACCGGGGCCGATCAACCGCGGGGTGGAGGTGACGCCGGAGGTGGCCGACGGCCCGAACTCCGCGATCCTCGATCAGGTGACGAACGGCTTGGCGGTACGGATGGCGGTACTGAGCGAGCTGAGCAAGGCCGCGTGAAAACGCAGAACCAAAGAGCGAAGAATGGCCCGCTGATGACGCAGAGAAGAC
>JAYUBA010000756.1:0-1614 GCA_043741075.1 Frigoriglobus sp. | reverse complement strand
ATGCAGGCCAGAGGCCCGCACCACAACAAGACACCACCGGCCGGAACGGGTTGCTCAGTCCACCTTCGGGGCCGCCTTCGGCGCCTCCGGCTTGTCTTCACGGGCCGCCTGCTCCGGGGACAGCTCGGCGATCTTCTTCCACTGGCCCGGTGCCACTTCTTCGTACCGGTGAACCACGGTGCCGCTGGTGGTGTGAACGGCGACATCGTGCGTCTTCCGCTTGAACACCGGCTTCACGGCCGAAGGCGGCGTCGGCGTCGCCTCCGCGGCCTTCGGCGCGACGAACGGGTCCTGCGGCCCCGGCTTCAGCTCGATGCCGACCATCGCCGGGGTCACCCACTGGCCCTTCGCCACGCCGGTCTTCAGTTGCTTGCCGAGCGCCTCGGTCAGATCGCCCATCGCGTCGCCCGCGAAGTCCTTCGGCAGCTCCTTCAGTTCAAACGCCTCGGCGATCAGGTCCGCCGTCACGTCGGTGTGCGGGGCGATGTCGCGCTTGGCGACCAGCACCTTGACCACCTTGATGGCCGGCGGCGGGGCGTACGCCGGGTCCGCGGGCTTCACCGGGGCGACCGGGTCGGGCTGCTTCACCGGCGCGGGGCCTTCCGGGCGCTTCTCGCTGTTGTCGGTGCCGATCCCGCCCTTGATGCCGGCCTGGTTCTGGTCGTCCGACAGCAGTTTGGTGACCTCGTCGATGTTGTAATTCTCGTCCGCCTTGGTGCTCTTCCCCGGGTGCCGGAGCATGAGTTCGACGGAGCACCCGCGGCTCTTGGCGAGCGACAGGAGCAGCGCCTCCTTCTCCTTCACCGCGAACGACACCGTGTTCATGCTGGGGAACGTCCCCTCCTTGGAGTACGTCGTCTGGGTGTCCACCGCGACGACCAGCATGTTGACCAGCAGCGGGAACGCGTGCGTCTTGGTGCCGAGCCGGAGCGTGGCGTTCACGTTCACCCGGCTGCCCGGCCCGACGAACCCGGCCGCGGCCTGTGCGACGCCGACCTGAAACGAGACCATGTCGTACCCGTCGGGGAGGGTGATCGCCCCGCCCTTGCTCAGGTCCGCCGGGTTGAACGTCTCCTCGGCCCGCACCGGGCGCGAGAGCCGCTTCTCCAGCAGGTCGTCCATGTTGGTGACGACGGTCGGCGGCAGCCCGTCCTTCGGCACCTTCTTGATCTTCACCATCGTCTTCAGCTCTTCGCGGGTGAACATCGAGCCGACCGGCAGATCCTTGGCGGCGACGATCACCTCCACCTGTTCGACCTGCTTGGCGCTCATTTGGGAGGTCAGGAATGCGGCCACCAGGCCACACCCGACCGCCACCACCATCAGGATCACGTTCTTCTGCTTCATGGGTGCAACCCCTCGGGAGACAAAAATTGGCCCGTATGCCAGCGGTCTGTCCGCGGCGGCCGTCTCGCGAGAGGGCGGAGACGACCGGCTGCCGGCCGGGGGCGCGTCGAACGCCCCCGACCCTGCGCCCGGCCACACGCGGCCGGGCGCACCGGCTCCAGTCATCGGGATAGGGCGATGACCGGGGCCGCGAAGCCCGCTGTTGGTCGTGACCCGAGGCGGTCCCGCCCGGTCCCTCCGGTTCCCGATCGCGCGGGCCGCTCTGTG
>JAYUBA010000755.1:0-5545 GCA_043741075.1 Frigoriglobus sp. | reverse complement strand
GCCCTGGAAGGGCGAACGTCGGTAGCCAGGGTCGTGAGACCCTGGAGCGGAACCCAAGGCACCGCGTCAGTACGTGTAGTAGTAGCCCGACGGCTGGGCCGTCGAGGAGCCGCTGTACGTGTACGACGGCTCCTGGGACGACGGCGGGGGAGCCGAACTGGTCGAGGTGGTACTCGACGAACTCGATGTTGAAGTCGAGTCGCTCGGCGCGGTGCTCGACGACGGACTGGCGGTGCTGGTCGCGTAGGGGCCGACGCCCTGGCTCAGTTGCGCCAGGAACAGCGCGTAGTTGACGGGCGCCGCGTTCGATGCCGGAGCGGCGTACCTCACCGTGTACGTGCCGGCCTTCAGGTACTGGGTCGAGGTCACCGGCGGCCGACCGGCCACCGAGGTCAGCGAGAACACCGCGGTGCCGTTCGCGTCGTACACCGTCATGGTGACGGTGCCACCGGCCTGCGCCGAACTCGCGCCGAGGGCGAACTGGAACACGCCCGCCTTGCCGAGTTCGAGCGCCTCGGCCGCGGTCGTCGTGCCGGCGGTCGCGGTGCCGCTCGCGACATTGTCGAACGCCATCGGCGCGAGCCGGTTGAAGTCCGCCGCGAAGAAGTAGCCGCCGGTCGCCTTCGCCGCGCCCTCGCGGGCCAGCACCTGCACGTAGTAGTTCTGCCCGGCGACCGCGTTCAGCACCTGCACGCTGAACAGCCCGCGGTCGTTCGCGAGCACCTGGAACGCGACCGCGTTGCCGCTCGCGTCGTACACGCGGACGCGGCCGTCCACCGGGTTCGCGTCCAGGCCCCAGACCATCACGTTCAGTGTGACGGAGGTGCCGGGGGCGAACTTGTCCGTGCGGACGCGGTACGAGTCCACGTCGCGCGCGTCCTCGATCACCCCACGGTACACCGCGTCGAACCGCGCGTCGTTGCCGCTGTTGGATTGAAGTCCGAGGGCGTTCGCGAGCACGTCGTCGGTGTGCCCGTCGAGGACGCCGGTGACGGCGGTGGTGATCGGGGAGAGCACGCCGCCGACGGACAGGAAGTCCACCGCGACCTTGTACCCACCGATGCCGAACGCGTCGTCCCGCGCGCCCTCCACCTTCACCGTGTAGTTGCCGCCGAACAGGCCCGGCCGGAACGACACGAGCAGGTCGTTGTTCAGCGGGTCGGTGCTCGCCGCGCTGCCGACGACGCGGCCGGCGGAGTCGTACACGGTGATGCCCGCGGTGAGCAGGCTGATGCCGGACGCCTTCAGCCGCACCGTGACGCCGCTCAACATGGAGGTCAGAGCGGGGGCGCTGAACTTGTAGTAATCGACATCGGACAGGGTGGTGATGTCGCCGGACGCGAGGAGTTGGGTCATCGAGTTCCGCGGGAGCGCGGTGGCCTTCGCCGCGGTGTCGTTCCCGCCGGCCGCGTCGTAGGCGTCCGCCCGGCGCGCGCCGTAGAGCGCCTGGAGGTGCGCGATATCGGTGGCGCTCAGGCCGGTCTGGTACGAGTAGTCCGAGTGAATGGCCGACGCCTCGGCGTCGTGGTCGTGGTCAAGTCCGAACGAGTGCCCGGCCTCGTGGAGCAGGACCGAGTACAGGTCGTAGGCCGAAGCCGAGTTGCCGATCGCGAACGGCGCGTTCGCGTTCAGCACCACATCGCCGCTCAGGGTCGAGCCGGTCCAACTGAAGGGCGAAGCGCTCGCCAGCACGTCGGGGGACAGCCCGGCGGCGGCGACGCGGATGTCGCCGAACCGCGCGTCGCCCTGCACCGCGCCGACGATCCCGAGCGCCTGCCCGCCGTCGGCGACGAGGCCGATGTTGATGTTCGCGTTGGCGGCCCACGTCTGGAACGCGCGGAGCACCTCCATCTTCCACGCCGCGCTCGTGCCGGCGGAGGAAAGAACTTGCGTGAGGCTGCTGGTGCCGAGCGGCGTCTGGGTGCCGTCGGCGACGAAGCTGAGCGTGAGGTGTTCCGGGTCGGCCCACGGCACGCCGAACGAGGTGGGGAGCGCGCGGTCCTCGAGCGCTTCAAACGCGGAACCGAGGCGGGGCGAAGGCTTCATCTGGGTCTCACTGTGGGCGGGTCTGCGGGGCGGGTCGTCCGGCGGGTCGAGCGCGGCGTATCGGGAGAAAGCGGACCGGCGGTTCCGACCCGCCACGCGATTCCGAAATATCTTCCGGTCCGCCCCGCAGAGGTCACTTCTTCCCTCGGCGGAGCGCGTCGAGCGCCTTCGCGTCCTTCACCATGTCCTTGAACTTCTGGTCGCCGCGGAGCGCGTCGAGGTCCGTATCGGTGTCCACGATGTCCAGGCCGAAGCCGGTCTTGAGACCGCCCCAGAGCAGGTTCAGCGCCTCGCGCGTGTCGTCGGAGTGGGTCTTCGCGGTGAGCGCGTACACGCACCCGACCTGGTACAGATTCGGGGCGCGGGTGTCGCGGCGGAGCGCGTCTTGGGCGTCGCGGAGGGCCGCGTCGCGCTTGCCGGCGCGGGCGAGCAGCACCCCGCGGCCGGCGCGGGCGGGCACGCAGTCCGGGTGCAACTCGACCGCGCGGTCGAGGACCGCGATCGCGTCCGCGTCGCGGTTCAGCCCCCCCGACAGGATCGCCGCCTTCAGTTGCAGCGCGAACGCGGACCACGGGTTCAGCTTCAGCGCCTCCTCCGTATCGGCGAGCGCGCCCGTCGGGTCGTCGCCCATCCGGTTCTCGGCGCGGGCCACCCAGCTCAGTTCGTCGGCCGGGGCGATCTTGAACCCGGCCTCGCGGTCGGCCCTCGCGCCGTCGAAATCCCGCGTCACGAACTTCGCGGTCGCCCGCTTGAAGTACACGCGGGCCGGGGCCGTGCCGGTGGCGAGCGCGCGGGTGTAGTCCTCGATCGCGCCGCCGGGGTCGCCCGTCGCCTCGCGCAACTCGGCGCGCTGGATGTACGCCTCGGTCAGCGTCGGGTCGAGTTCGATCGCCCGGTCGTAGTCGGCGCGGGCGTCGGGGTGGAGCTTCATGTGGAAGAACGCCCACCCGCGGTTCTGCCACGCCGGCGCGAACTCCGGGCGGAGCGCGACGCACGCGCCGAAGCACATCGCCGCCAGTTCGTTTTGCTCGAGCGCGAGGTGCGCCGTGCCGCGGAGGAACCACGCGGAGGAGTTCGCCGGGTCGAGTCGGGTCGCGCGCTGCAAGTGCTTGAGGGCGTCGCGGTGCCGGCCGCTGCGCGCGTGCTGGCTGCCGGCGAGGTACAGGTCGCGGGCCGACGCGAGCGGGGTGAGTTCCGCCTCCGCCCGCAGGCGCTCGGCTTCGGCGCGCCCGCCGCGCGACTCCGCGACGCCCGCGCGCTGCTCGCGCACCGCCCGCGGGAGCCGGTCGCCGCCGTACCCCTCGGCCAGCGCGTTCCACGTCGCCGCGCGTTCGATCTGGGCCGCGGACTCGGCCGCGTCGGTGGTCGCCGACGCTTTCAGGAGCGCGACCTGCGCCATCAGGAAGAACGTGTCACCGATGTCGCCCCGCACGCGCTCCTGGTCGGGTTCCGGGAGGTAGCGCATCGCCGGGGCCGTGCGCCACTCGTCGGCCGCGCCCGGTCCTTCGGGCACGCCGTAACCCTTCAACACGCCGCGCAACTTCCCCAAGCCCTCGTCGAGATTGGACGCGGACCGGGTCTTGTCGTCGAGGAACGACTGGGCGCCGCGGAACGAGGTCTGGTGGTCGGCGAACCGGCCGCGGGCCTCGACGCCGCGGGTCCGCTCGCGGGCGTACACGGCGGTGCCGGCGAGTGCGACGAGCAGCACCGCCGCGAGCGCGGCCACCGTGCCGGACGACGCGAGCCGCGGGTGCCGCCGCATCCACTTGCGCGCGCGCTCGCGCACAGAGGGGTCGGCCGCGTGCTTCAGCCCGCGGTGCGCGAGGTGCCGGTCGATGTCCGCGCGCAGGTCTTCGGCGCACTGGTATCGCTTCGCCGGGTCGGCCGCGAGGCACGTGTGAACGATCGACTCCACGCCCGGCGAAACGGTCGGGTTCAGCGCGCGAACCGGCGGCGGGGTCGCCCGGTCCGCGATCATGAGCGGGACGGTGTCGCGCGGGTAGCCCTTGCGGACCGGGAACGGGTGCCGCCCGGTGAGCAGCTCGAAGAGGATGACGCCGAGGCCGTACAGGTCGCACCGGGCGTCGAGCGTGCCGGACGCCGAGCGGAACGCCGCGAGCTGTTCCGGGGCCATGTAGGGGAGGGTGCCGCCGATCATCGCGCGCTCGGCCCCGCCGCGGAGCTTCGTGTCCTCGGCGAGGTTGAAGTCGAGCAGCATGGGGCGGCCGTCGTCGGTCAGCAGCACGTTGGCCGGCTTCAGGTCGCGGTGCAGGATGCCGCGCCGGTGCGCGTGGGCCAGCCCGTCGGCGAGCTGCCCAATGAGGGCGAGAACGGCATCGACGAACGGCAGCCCGTCGAACCGCGCCCACCCTTCGGTCGTCACTTCGACGGGCGCCGGGGCGGCACCGGCGGACGCGGGCACGGCCACCGACGACGGCGGCTGCGGCACCGCCGGGTGCGGCGCCGACCCGCCGGAACTCGCCCCCGCCGCGGTGTCGGCCCGTCCGCGCGTCAGCGTGCTGCGGAGTTCCTTCCCCGAACTCGGCACGCCCGGCATCCGGCCCAGCGCCTGCACCACATGGGCGAGCGTGGTGCCGCCGAGGTACGGCATGCACACGGCCTGGAACGGCCCGGCCGCGTGGTACGAGTAGATCGGGACGATGTTCGTGTGCTGGAGTTGGGCCAGCGCGTTCGATTCGGCCGCGAGGCCGCTCGCCACCTTCAGCGCGACGAGCCGACCGGCGAGGTCGCCCTGGCGCGCCAGGTACACCCGGCCGAACGCCCCGCGGCCCAGTTCTTCGACCAGGTGGAAGCCGACGAACTCCGTCCCCACGTCGGGCAGCGACGCGGTCGCGTCCTGCCAGTGCGAAACCGCCTCGGCGTCCGAGAGCGCCCGCTCGCGCGCGGCCCGGCGCGGCGCGGCGGCGCGGCGCTGGTGCGTCGGCCGCAACTCCGGCACGGCGGCGGTCCTCGCGTCGTCGTCGGGTGCCGCGGCCGACACGGCGTTCGTGCGGGCGAGCACGTCCGGCACCGCACCGCCGGCCGGTTCGGGTCCGAACGCGTCCCACGCGGACGCGTCCACGCCGTACGCGCGGCGGTACTCGTCCGGGCACACGTCGTCGCCGGCCCGCACGCGCTGCCGGTACTCCTCGAACGCGACCGCCGCGAGCAGGGTCGCGTTCGCCAGCACGGTCGGGAACCGGGTGGTGTAGTCGGGCACGCGCTTCCGCCGGCCCCGGCCCCACGCGTGCTCCAGGTCGATGCGGATCAGTTCCCCCAGCACCGCGAGGTACAGCGGGTGACCGGGGGGCGGGAGGTGCGCGGCGAGGTCGGCGTCCGGGTGAACGCTCAACACCCGCTCGAACGCCTCGACCCGGTGGGCGAGGTCGGCGGACAGCGACGGTACGGCGGCGGGCGCGTTCACGGCAACTCCGGCGGGTGACTAGCAGCGGGACAGGCGGGCGCGGAAGTCCTGGAGCACGCGCTCGACGGTGCGGCG
>JAYUBA010000754.1:0-5549 GCA_043741075.1 Frigoriglobus sp. | reverse complement strand
GAGGCCCGCACCACAAGAAAGAGGCCGCCCTTCCCTTCGATGGGACGCCGCCCGCCACTTCCCCTACGTTGACGGAACTTCCGCTCGCTGGGGTTCGTCATGTCCGGTGCCAACCGCTACCTCGTCTCGTTCGACGCCCGCGACACATTCCACCGGTTCACCGACGTACTCGTCATCGGGGCCGGCATCGCGGGGCTGCGCGCGGCGCTCGAAGTGCCCGCCGACCTGTCCGTGCTGGTCGTCACGAAGGACCGCGTGACGGAGAGCAACAGTTCGTACGCGCAGGGCGGCATCGCCGGCGTGCGGTCGCCGGAAGACACGTTCGAGAACCACGTCGAGGACACGCTCGTCGCGGGCGACGGACTGTGCGACCGCGCGGTGGTGGAACTCGTCGTCCGCGAGGCACCCGGCCAAATCGAGAAGCTGATCGAGTTCGGCACCAAGTTCGACGAGGAGGACGGCCAGCTCGCGCTCACCCGCGAGGGCGGGCACAGCCACCGCCGCATCGTCCACGCGCTCGGCGATTCGACCGGGTTCGAGATGATGCGGGCCACCATCGCCACCGCCCGCAACGCCCCGAACGTCCGCATCTGGGACGACACGTTCACCATCGACCTGCTCACCCACGACGGCGTGTGCCGCGGCGCGGTGGTCGCCCGGAACGGCACGGGGAAGGTTCTGATCTGGGCGAAGCAGGTGATCCTCGCGTCCGGCGGGTGCGGGATGGTGTACCGCGAGACGACCAACCCGCCGGTCGCGACGGGCGACGGGATGGCCGCCGCGTACCGTGCCGGCGCGGAACTCCGCGACATGGAGTTCATGCAGTTCCACCCCACCGTACTGTACGTCGCGGGGTCCGCCCGCTACCTCGTGAGCGAAGCGGTGCGCGGCGAGGGCGCGCACCTGCGGGACGTGAACGGCGTGCGGTTCATGCCGGACGCCGACCCGCGCGCGGAACTCGCCCCGCGCGACGTGGTGGCCCGCGCCATCTTCCGCACGATGGAGCGGACGCGGCACCCGAACGTGTACCTCGATCTTTCTCACCTCGACCCGGTCATGGTGCTGACGCGGTTCCCCGGCATCAACCGCGTGTGCAAGGGCTTCGGCCTGGACATCACGACGGACCGCGTCCCGGTGCGGCCCGGCGCGCACTACATGGTCGGCGGCGTGACCGTCGATCCGCACGGGCGCACGTCGGTGCCGGGGCTGTGGGCCGCGGGCGAGGTGACTTCCAGCGGCCTCCACGGCGCGAACCGCTTGGCTTCTAACAGTTTAATTGAAGGGCTGGTGTACGGCACGCTGTGCGGGCGCGGCGCGGCGGACGCGATTCGCGCCATGCCGGGCGACCTGACCGCGTTCCCGATCCGCTCCGCGATCCCGCACGCCGAGGAGGACGCGCGGCTCGACGTGGCCGACCTTACCGCGTCGCTCCGCAGCCTGATGGTCCGCAAGATGGGGATCGTCCGCGACCGGGCGCGGCTGCTCGAGGCGAAGGAGGACCTGCGGTTCTGGTGCCGGTACGCGCTGTCCCGCGAGTTCGACGGTAAGGCCGGCTGGGAGCTTCAGAACCTGCTCACCGTCGCGCGGCTGATGATCGCTACGGCGCTGGCCCGCGACGAGTCCCGCGGGACGCACTTCCGCAGCGACTTCCCGACCCGCGACGACGCCCGCTGGGGGCTGCGGCACGTGGCGAGCGAGCCGTTTGTTGCGCTTTCGTAACCGCTTCCGCAATCCGGTTCAAGCGGCGCGTCGTCAGGTTGGTATCGCCTGTTACCCCACAAGGAGTGCTGCTATGAACTGGTTCGTGCTCGCGGTCGCCGCGTCGTTCGTGCTCGCGATGTCGGCGTCCGCGGAGGACAAGAAGCCGGAAGGCCCGGTCACGTTGAAGCTCGTCGCCAAGAAGGATAAGTACACGTTCGACGGCGGCGGCAAGACGGCCGGGGAGTACAAGAAGAACCTGGAAGCGGTCGCCGCGAAGCTGGCGAAGGGCGAGGACGCGCGCCCGCCGAAGGCGCCGGCGGTGGACCTCGTCCTCCAGCTCACGAACACTTCAAAGGACGAAGTAACGATCTACGTCGGCGGCGACTCGAACGTGTACACGTTCGAGCTGACCGGCGGCGCGGGCGTCGTGACGATGAACAGCGGGCTGGCGTTCACGGCCGACTTCAAACTGCCGAAAGCGGTGACGCTGGCGGCGGGCAAGTCGCACGAGATCGCGGTCAAGCAGCTCGCCGACGGCAGCCGCGGCGCGGCGCGGTACGTGTACTGGACCGGGCCGGGCGAGTACAAACTCGCGGCCAAGTACACGCTGTCCGACAAGGACGGCGGCAAGGGCACCGAACTCAAGAGCGAGCCGGTGAAGATCACCGTCGAGAAGTGACATCGGGATCAGAGCGCGGCTCGTGCGACGCGCCCCGTGCGCGTCGCGCGGGCCGCCGACGTTGACGCGCCGGCGCCGGCGCGGGTAAGCTGAGGGGGAGGAGAACACATGAGTACACATACCGTGCCTTGCGCGACGCTCGACGACTTGATGGGAACCGAAGGGAAGGCCGAACTCATCAACGGAAGGATCGTACATTACATGGCGAGCGGAGCGGTCCCCAGTCGGATTGCCAAACGTATTCTCTTCGCACTCGACCCGTTCGTCGTGGCGCTCGGGGTTGGCGAAGTGTTCCCCGACGGTGTCGGATACGCGGTGGACCCGCCGCTCACGTCGGGACGTCAATCGTTCTCGCCCGACGTGTCTTACCACGCGCCGCCACTGCCCGCCAACCATGCGAAATTCATCGACGGCCCGCCGACGTTTGCCGTCGAAGTGCGGAGCGAAAACGACTTCGGACCCGCACAAGAGCGGGAATACGAAGCGAAACGCGCCGATTACTTCGAGGCCGGGACGCTCGTCGTGTGGGATGTGGATTATGTGTCCGAAACGGTCACCGCCTACACCGCGGCGGCCCCGCTCGCGCCGACCGTGTTCCGGCGCGGCGGTGTCGCGGACGCCGAACCCGCGGTGCCCGGCTGGCGTCTCGCTGTGGACGCCCTCTTCGCGTGACGCGCTTGACTCCCGCCCGGTGTGGCGTAACGTTACTTCGACACCGAGAGAAACGAACCGTGTTCACCCCACTCACCGCCGCGACCGCGATTCCCACTGCGCGGGGCGTGCGCGCCGTCGTGGTCATTACCACCGGGTGAGCGGGGTCGTCGAAGGTTCAGCCTGACGCGCCCCGGAGCTACGCTTCGGGGTTTTTTGTTTCCCACACCGAGTCCGCCATGACGCGCGTCGCCATCTACGACACCACGCTCCGCGACGGCAGCCAGGGCGAGGGCGTCAACTTCTCGCTCCAAGACAAGCTGCTGCTCACGCGGCGGCTGGACGAGATCGGCGTCGATTACATCGAGGGCGGCTATCCGCTGTCGAACCCGAAGGACTTCGAGTACTTCCAGGCGGTGCGGGAACTTCCTCTGAAGCACGCGAAGGTGTGCGCGTTCGGCATGACGCGGCGGAAGAACAGCCCGGCCGAAACCGACACCTGCCTGAAGGCGCTGCTCGACGCCAAAACGCCGGTCGTCACCATCGTGGGCAAGACGTGGGACTTCCACGTGACCGACGTACTCGGCACCACACTCGACGAGAACCTGCGGATGATCGCGGACTCGGTCGCGTACTGCGCGAGCCAGGGCCGCGAGGTGTTCTACGACGCGGAACACTTCTTCGACGGCTACCGCGCGAACCCGGAGTACGCGCTGAAGACGCTTCAAGCCGCCGCGACCGCCGGCGCGCAGGTGGTCATCTTGTGCGACACCAACGGCGGCACCATGCCGGAGCGCGTGGCGGAAGTGGTGTTGGTGGTTAAGCGGGAGTTGTCGTGCGAAGTCGGCATCCACTGCCACAACGACTGCGAACTGGCGGTGGCGAACACGCTCGCCGCGGTGCGGGTCGGCGCGACGCAGGTGCAGGGCACGATGAACGGCATCGGCGAGCGGTGCGGGAACGTGGACTTGGTCAGCGCGATCGCCAACCTCGCGCTCAAGTACGGCTACGACGTGCTGAAGCCGGGCAGCCTCGCGCGGCTCACGGAAACCTCGCGCTACGTGTACGAACTGGCGAACATGAACTTCCGCAACGGGCAGCCGTTCGTCGGGCAGAGCGCGTTCGCGCACAAGGGCGGGATGCACACGCACGCGGTCGCGAAAGACCCCGCGACCTACGAACACGTCGCGCCGGAAGCGGTCGGCAACGAGCGCCGCATTCTGGTTTCCGAACTCTCGGGCCACTCGACGATCCTCGCGAAGACGGCGAAGTATCAGGTGGGCCACGACAAGGCGCTGATGACGAAGATTCTCCACGCGGTGCAGGAACTGGAGAACCAGGGTTACGAGTTCGAGGCGGCGGAAGCGTCGTTCGATCTGCTGGTGCGAAAGACCGCGAAGCAGCACAAGCCGTGGGAGGTGGAGAAGTCCTTCAAGGTCTACAAGCCGTGGTTCGAGCGGGTCACGTACCGCGTCAACATCGAGGCCCGCGAGAACGGCGGCCCGGTCACCGAGGCGACGGTGCGGCTGAAGGTCGCGGGTCAGGTGGAGCACACCGCGTGCGCGGGCGACGGTCCCGTGAACGCGCTCGACGGCGCGCTCCGCAAGGCGCTGGTGCGCTTCTTTCCGCGACTCGACGAGATGCAGTTGGTGGATTACAAGGTGCGGGTCGTGAACCCCCGCGCGGGCACCGCGGCGCGCGTGCGCGTGGTGATCGAATCGCGCGACGGCTCCGACGTGTGGGGCACCGTGGGCGTGAGCGAGAACGTCATCGAGGCCAGTTGGTTGGCGTTGTGTGATTCCATCGAATACAAACTGTTCAAGGACTCAGAGACACAGAACTAACCACAGAGGCACAGAGGCACAGAGAAAGGCAGAGAAGAGGAATGTCTTCCAGAACTGCCTCCTCTCCTCACTCTTCTCTGTGTCTCTGTGCCTCTGTGGTTAATCATTCTGAAAGCAATCATGGCGACCGAACTGCCGAAGGCATACGACCCGAAAGCCGCGCAAGAGAAGTGGCTCACGTTCTGGGAGGAGCGCGGCTACTTCCACAGCGACCCCGATCCCGCGAAGAAGCCGTTCACGGTCGTGATCCCGCCGCCGAACGTCACCGGCGCGCTGCACATGGGGCACGCGCTGAACAACACACTCCAGGACGTGCTGATCCGCTGGAAGCGGATGCAGGGCTTCAACGCGCTCTGGATACCGGGCACCGACCACGCGGGCATCGCGACGCAGTCCGTGGTGGAACGTCTGATTCTCGCGCAGGAGAAGAAGACGCGCCACGACCTCGGCCGCGACGAATTGGTGAAGCGCATCTGGGCCTGGAAAGACCGCTACGAGGCGCGCATCCTCGGCCAACTCCGCGAGATGGGCGCGAGCTGCGACTGGCGGCGGACGCGATTCACGCTCGACCCGGTGTGCGCGCGGGCGGTGCGCGAAACCTTCTTCCGCATGTTCGCGGGCGGCTACATCTCCCGCGACTACCGGTTGGTGAACTGGGACACGCACCTTCAGAC
>JAYUBA010000753.1:0-1616 GCA_043741075.1 Frigoriglobus sp. | reverse complement strand
GCAGCAGGAGAGAAAGCAGCTCGTCGCTTTTGCTCCCAGCACTCTGGCTCATGTCTTCTCTCCTGCTGCCCACTGTCCACTGCCCACTGACCACTACTTGGGGTGCCCCGTGACGGTCGGCCTCATCCTGGCGGCGGCTCTGATGCTGGTCGGGGCGCTCACCGCGCTGCGCCAACGGCGCGCCCTCCGCGCGCTCGCCGACGAGCCGTTCCTCGCGGACGTGGACCGCCGGTACCGCCGCGGGCAGGCCGTCCGGCGCGTGGCCACGTCCGGGCTGCTCGTCGTCATCGGCGGCATGATCGCCGGCTACTACCTGTCGGGCATGGACGCGCGCATGAACGCCATCCCCGAGCGCGACCGGGACGGCGACCCGGCCCCGCGCGCGGATTCGGACAAGGAGTTCGCCAAAGTCGTCGGCTTCTACTGGATCGGCGTCATGGGCCTGGTGTTCGTCGCGGTGTGCCTCGCGGTGTTCGACTTCTGGGCCACGCGCACGTACTGGATGGCCCGCTACCGCGAGCTGAAGGCCGACCACGACACGAAGTTGCAGCGCGACCTCGCGGTGTTCCGCCAGCAGAAGTTGAACGCGCGCGCGCCGGGGCTGAAGCCACCCGCCGGGGGCGACGACACCGCCACCGACCCGCCGCTGTGAGCCGCGGACCGGTATTCGGGGCGTGCGCCGGGTTTATACTTGAAGTATCATGGTGTCGCGGAACCGAACGGCCCGGCCGCGCGTCTCAACCGGTGACGGGCACCGCACACCCACCCCACCCACCAGGGAGCTTTCTGATGTTTCAGCGGATGACGGTCCTCACCGCGCTCGCGGCCGGCGTTCTCGGCCTGACGACCGCCGCCGGCGTCGCGCAGCCGGACAAGAAGGCCAAGCCGGAAGACCAGGCCAAGGCCAAGAAGGCGCTGCAAGAGGTGCAGGACTTCATCGGCCTGTGGAACCTGGAGGGCACGCAGAAGGTCGGGGCCAAGACCGAGGCGTGGAAGGAGAAGGCCGCCTGGGGCTGGAAGTTCAAGGACGGCGACCCGAGCATGACCGTCACCTTCGCCGAGGGCAAGGGCAAGTTCTACACCGGCGGCGAGCTGAAGTACGACGTGGAGAAGAAGAAGTACGTGCTGACGCTCGACCCGGCCGGCAAGGGCGAGGCGAAGCAGGAGTTCGTCGGCGAGATCGTCAAGGGCGCGCTGAAGGTGGAGCGCAAGGACGCGAAGACCGGCGACGTGTACCGGCTCACGATGAACACCGTGGCCGACGGCATCCGGTTCGTCTTCAAGTACGAGAAGCAGGACGGCGGGAAGGGGCTGTTCTCCGCCGTGTACGCGCTGAACGGCAGCAAGGACGGCGAGTCGATCGCGGGCACCGGCCCGAAGAAGCCCGAGTGCGTGGTCAGCGGCGGCGCGGCGAGCATCGCGGTGAGCTACAACGGCAAGACGTATTACGTGTGCTGCTCCGGGTGCCGCGACGAGTTCAACTCCGACCCGAAGAAGTACGCGAAGTAAACAGGTCGCTTCACGGAATGCCCCACGGGCGAAGGAAGACGAAGTTTGGTCTTGGCCCTCTCCCCTTGCGGGAGAGGGTGGCGGCGCTTCGCCGCCGGGTGAGGGGT
>JAYUBA010000752.1:0-5551 GCA_043741075.1 Frigoriglobus sp. | reverse complement strand
ACCGGCCTCACAGAGGCCGGCTACAGAAGATACGGATCAACACGATTCGGTATCACCCCCACCCGCCTCGCTCGCGGCGAGCGGGGCGACCTCCCCCTCAAGGGGGGAGGTCAAAGAGAAAATTCGGCGATTGCACCTCACGCCGCGCCCCTCCTCACCCCGCGTTCTCGTCCCCCCGGTTCTTCAACCGCCTTTCCAGTTCCACGCGTTCGGTGATGTCGCGGATGGCGGCCGTGAAGATGTAACTCTCTTCCCAGTCAAGAACCGCGATCGTGATCTCGACAGGAATGATCCGCCCGCCCTTGACGAGTACCTGCAGTTCCAGGGGTCGCCCCAAGACGGAGCCTTCGCCCGTCGCGAGAAAACGGGCCAGCCCCTGGCGATGAGCGTCCCGGTATTCGGGGGGCACAATCGTCTCGGCCAGGGGCCGAAGGAGTACCTCCTCGCGCGGCCAGCCGAGCAAGCTCTCCGCCTTCCGATTCCACTCCGTGATTCGTCCCTCCGCGTCCATGCACACACAGGCGTCCGAAGCTTGATCGAGAAGTTGTCGCGTCCGCGCTTCACTCCTCTGCAAGGCCACCTCGGCTTGTTTGCGATCGGTGATGTCGCGGGCGACCGCGAAGATCACCCCTTCCGCCGGGATCGGCTTGGCCTCCCACTCGAACCACCGGTAGGTGCCGCGCACGTCGCGGTAGCGGTTCCGGAACTGCACCACCGGCAGCCCGCGGGCCATCTTCTCGGTCTCGGCGATCGTCTGGGCGCGGTCGTCCGGGTGGACGAACTCGACGAACGGCCGGGAGATCAGCTCTTCCGGCGTGTAGCCGAGGACGCGGGTGAAGTTCTTGTTCACCCGGCGGAAGTAGCCGTCCAGCCCGGCGATGCAGAACAGGTCCGGGGACAGCTCGAAGAAGCGGACCAGGTCGCGCTCGGCCCGCCGCAGGTCGGACTCGATGTACGCGGTCAGGGCGGCGGCCACCTCCCCCGCGTCCCGCGGCCGGGCGTCCTTGTGCGGCGCCAGGCACCACTTCGCCAGCGCGACCAGTTCGCGCGCCGCCGGCGCCGCGGCGAGCCGCGCGAACGCCTCCGCGAGGTCCGCGCGGGCGGCGCGGGCGTACACCTTCCGCGTGCGGGTGCCGGTGTACGGCGGCTGGCCGGTGAGGATCGCGCACAGGATGCCGCCCAGCCCGAACACGTCGGTCCGCTCATCGACGCGGGCGTTGTCCCCCTGCGCCTGCTCCGGGGCCATGTACGCGGGCGTGCCGATCACGCTGCCGAACGCGGTGTCCCCGATCAGCGGGTCGGTCGTCTTCTGGCTCTCATTCCGCGCCTCGCGCTCCGCCCTCCGCACTTCCAGAGCGACGCCCCAGTCCATCACCTTCACCACCCCGAACGGGGCGATCATCACGTTCAGCGGCTTGAGGTCGCGGTGAAGCACGCCGCGGCTGTGCGCGTAGGCGAGCGTCTGGCACACCCGCTCGAACACCTGAAGGAAGTGCGGCAGGTTCTCGGCCGGGTGACCGCGGGCGGCGAGCTGGGCGTCGAGGGTCTCGCCCCCGATCACCCGCATCACGAAGAACGGCCGGCCGTCGGGCAGTTCGCCGATCTCGTACACCGGAACGATCCCGGGGTGCTGCAACGACCCGGTGATCCGCGCCTCTTCGACGAACCGCTCGCGGTAGCCGGCCTTCCCGACGTGGACTTCGAGCAGCAGCTTGATGGCGACATCGCGGGCGAGGTCCGGGTCGCGGGCGGCGAGGATCGCGCCCATCCCGCCGCGGGCGATCTCGCGGGCCACCGCGTACCGGCCGACGAACGCGGGCGGTAGCGAAGGCGCGACATCATCGGGAGCAGCGGCGTCCGGCGAAGCGCCGTCCGCGAACAGAAGGTCCGTCCGGTTCGGATCGGAAGAGTCGTCGAACGGCGACGGGGGGAGTGAAATGGGGTCCGACACGGCTGGCTCCCGGGGGGACTGCCGCGACCCCGGACCGCCGGCGTTCCAGCCGGCACCACGGAGTCGTCGTCAGGCATCGGCCGGGCGAGGAGCCGAAGGGTGAAGCACCGCCACGTTCTATCCTGTAGGCACCCGTGCGAAGTGTCAATGGCACCGGGCCGATTCTCACGACTGTGCTACTCAGCCTGCGGCTTCGCACCGGCCGCGCCCGCGGCCTTCTCGGCCGGCGTCGGCGGTTCCGGCTCACTCCGCGCGACGAACACGGCCGTCGTCAGGTCCGCGGTCACGTTCACCGTCGTGCGGCACATGTCGAGAATGCGGTCCACGCCGAGAACCAGCGCGATCGCCCCGGCGGGCACGTGAACCTGAACCAGAATTAGCCCGATCAGCGGGAGCGAGCCGCCCGGCACGCCGGCCATCCCGGTCGCCGTGAGGATGCACAGCACCAGCACAATGAGTTGCTGACCGAAACTGAGAGGGACGCCGAACGCTTGCGCGAGGAACAACACCGTCACCGACTCGAACAGCGCGGTGCCGTTGTGGTTCATGCTCGCGCTCAAGGGCAGCACGAACCGCGACACGCTCGCCGGCACGCCCAACTCCTCCTCCGCGCACTTCATCGCGGTCGGCAGCGTGGCGCTGGACGAACTCGTGCTGAACGCGGTCACCATCGTCCCGCGGGCGCGCTTGAAGAACTCCAGGGGAGACATCCCGCCGAGGAACTTCACCAGCAGCGGCAGCACGATACACAGGTGAATCGCCAACCCGCCGAGGACCGTGAAGATGAACGCGGCGAGCGCGACCAGCACCTTGTATCCGAGTGCCGCGGTGGTCGAAAAGATGAGGCAGAACACCGCGAACGGCGCAATCCTCATCGCCAGCCGCAGGATGAAGTCGGCGATGAAGTTCACGCCTTCGAGCAGGTCGATCATCAGTTTCGCCCGGTCCGGCGGCATCCGGGTGAGCGCGATGCCGACGACGATCGCGGTGAAGATGACCGCGAGCATGTCGTTCTCGACGAACGCCTTCAGCGGGTACCGCGGGACGATCTTCACGAACGTGTTGATGCCGAACCCGTCGGTGTCGTCCTTCTTCTCCAGCTTCTTGTCGGCCTCCTTCGCGTACTCGGCGAGCAGCTCCTTCTTCTTCGCGTCGGGGATCTGGTCGCCGGGCCGGATGGCGTTCACGAGCGACAGCCCGATGGCCGCGGCGCACGCGGTCGTCACCAGGAAGTACGCGATCGTCTTCGCGCCCACGCGGCCGACGTTCTGCCCGCCGCCGAGCCGCGTCACGCCGACCGCGAGGGACGCGAACACGAGCGGGATGATCGCCATGAACAGCAAGTTCAGGAAGATGTCGCCGACCGGCTTGGTGACGTTCGTGATGGCCCACCGGAGCCACTCCGGCACGACCGGCGGCGGTCCGGGCGCGACGAACGCGTAATTCAGCCCGCAGCCGAGCGCGGCCCCGCCGACGAGGGCGATCAGGATGCGCGTGTGCGGGACCGTGTGAGCGGCGGACATGGGGTGCCGGGGTTATGGGGTAGCAGCGCGACGAAGTGCAGTTGTACCGCCTATCGCACGCGACCGCCACAGCCGGCTTACTTCGGTGGTTCCAGGGGTTGAAACCCCTGGGAGAAAGAGAAAGCGGGAGGTATCACGTCTTCGGCAGTGTCTTCGGCAGCGAACCGGCTTTCGGCTTCGGCACGCCGTCCGGCCACGGCTTTACTTCGCCGAGTTGTGCCGACTTGAGTTGATTGCGAACCACCAACGTGCCGCGCAGCCCGAGCAGCTTGAACCGTTCGTCCGGCGGCAACAGCCGAGCTTTCGGGTGCTGCTTGTCGATGATGCCCTTCTCGATCGCGTCGAGCAGCGGTCCGAGGTCGTCGAGCTGCCCGGCTTCGCGGTACAGTTGGACCGTGAACACGGCCGCGCCGATGTCCCCCAAGGTCTGCTTTCCGGCCGCTTCGAGGCACGCGCGGGCCGCGGCGGTGTGCTCCCCCAAATGTGAATGGCAGAGCGCGATCCGCCGGTATCGAATGTCGCGCATCGAAAAGGAGCAGTTGGCGCAGAAGCTTCGCGGCGTCCATCGGGTGTAGGCGTCGAGCGCTTCCTTATACCGTCCCTTCGCGAAGAACTCGTGCGCGATGGGTTCCAGTTCCGCGTTCGGATTTCGCATGTGGCCGTCGTTTTCCCCGCGCGGGGTGGCGGCGGTCGATGGGTCGGCCACTGCCGGCTTGTCTGTGCCGATCTGTTCGCCCGCGACTTTGGCGGTGGAACCGAGTACCGGGTCCGCGGGAGGCGGTTTGGGTTCCGAGGCGGGAAGCGGATCGGCCGCGCGGTAGTGGCTTGAAGTGCTCGCCGCGAGCGCGAAACCGATCAGCAGACGACACGCGAACATCGGAACACCTCGCTCAGGGATCGCACTGCACTTCGCACAGTATAACCGGTCCGCGGGCGTTCCGTTGGCCGGCAACCCACATGCTCGCTACAGTGTGGGGAAATCACCACTTCACCAACTCTGCCTGCAATGTTCGACTACCTCATTCGCAACGGTCGGGTCGTGGACGGCTCCGGGCTGCCGTGGTTCGCGGCCGATGTCGGCATCACCGGCGACCGCATCAGCGCCGTCGGGGCGCTCGGCAAGGCGCAGGCGAAGCAGAGCATCGACGCGGCCGGGAAGGTCGTGTGCCCCGGCTTCGTGGACGCGCACGTTCATGGCGACCTACCGCTACTCGCCGACCCGCTGCACGAGCAGGGCGTGCGCCAGGGCGTGACCACGCACGTCATCGGCCAGGACGGGGTCGCGTTCGCGCCGGCGTCGCCGGCCACGATGGCGTACATGCGCCGCTACACCGCCGGCTTCAACGGCAACTTCCCCACGCCCGGCCGCGACTGGCGCACCGTCACCAAGTTCCTCTCGCAGTTCGACGGGCAGTGCGCAATCAACGCCTGCACGCTCATCCCCAACGGTAACGTGCGGATGGAGGTGATGGGCCTCGACCCGCGTGAGCCACACCCCGGCGAAATCGCGAAGATGCGCGCCATCGTCCGCGAAGCGATGGAACAAGGCGCGGTCGGCCTCTCCAGCGGCCTCGACTATGTGCCGAGCATCTACGCGGACGAGGACGAGCTGACCGCGCTGTGCGAAGAGATCGCACCGTTCGGAGGAGTGTACGTCACGCACATGCGCAGCTACAACCGCGAGAAGGCTCCCGCCGCGCTGCGGGAGGTGTTCAGTATCGGGAAGCGCGCCGGGTGCGGCGTTCACGTGTCGCACTTCAACTGCCTTGCCGATCAAACGATCCCACTGCTCGACGCGGCCCGCGCCGACGGCGTAGACGTGACCTTCGACCTGTACTGCTACTTACACGGTAGCACCATCGTCGCGATGCTCACGCTGCCGCCCGAAACGCTGGAAGGCGGCATCGAAGCGACCGTCGCGCGGCTGAAGCTCCCCGCGACGCGCAAGAAGCTCGAAGCGGCGTTCGCCAACCCGCGGTTCCCCATTGAGACGATCCGCCTCGCCAGTCTGCCGCACCCCGACTGGAAGCGCTTCGAGGGGATGACGTTGTTAGAAGCGGCATTTCTTCTGAGCGGG